>NZ_LGSU01000897.1 GCF_002260545.1 Hydrocoleum sp. CS-953
ATATAATTAAAAAGTATTATCTGATGAGTAAGGAGATGTTTGGCGACAATTATGTCTCCATTTATTCACAACTTGTTCTCTATAAAGCATTTGATTTCCTCGTCTCCGAATAAATTCATTATCATTAATAAAATAGCCCCTACGAGGATTGACAAAACCATTATAGGCAACTTCGACAGGAAAATTTCTCCAACCAGAATTATCTCTATTCCTACGTTCAAATAAAACTAATCTATTACTATTTTGATATCGACAAATGTGGATAATTCTATTCTCTGTTTGGAAAAATGCTTCCTGAGAGAAATTACGATTTATACTTTCACAACTCAAGTTATTATTGTCAAAAGAAGGCTGATTATAATTATCATAAGTTTCAGGTTGTGATGGGTTAGAAGCACCAGAACGGTTTTCATATTGACCACGTTTGAGATAATGATCGTAACCAGACTTAAATTCACCACGGCGTACAGCATCTGCTACATCAGGGTTTTGTCGCAAATATTCTTGTTCATTGAATGTTTTAAAAGCACCAGAACGATTTTCATATTGCCCATATCTGACATAATGTTCGTAACCAGACCGATATTTCCCTTGAATTACTAACTCTGCCACATCAGGATTTTGACGTAGATATCCTTGTTCGTCAAATTCTCTGGTGTAGTTTTCCGCAAGTGCTAGGGGACTGCTACAAATAGTTATAGCTACTGTGGCGATCGCTACTATATTTGTTTTAATCTTATTAATATTCAGCATTTTTAACACCTCAAAAATAATTGTTCTTAATTATCAAGATATCCTCTCAGGGTTAAAGACTGTAGAGCATTTTAGGTAGTTAAAAATTTTTTTTGACTCAAACAGGAAAAAATTGCTCAAATCCTAATTTGATTAGACTTGTAAGGATTTTTTTTCATTCTATAGCTTTTGTCTAACTCCCTTAAGCTCCTGAAAAAGTTGCTATCTTCCTGAAGTGAATAGACATCTCCAGAAAAGAGGGAGTAGTGGACCGACACAGCTAAAACTGTGCATTAGAGAGTAGGGGAGTAGGGTAGGGACGTTGCATGCAACGTCCCTACGGGAGAAAGACTGTTGTTGGGTTATTCCTGCGGAGAAGCAAGCTACGTTCCATGCTTCGCAATGCTAACGCAAACAACCCAACCTACATCTAATGCACCATTTAAGGTGTGTCAGTCTAGTAGGGAGAAATAATTAACGGTTTCTAATCGATAATTGATTTGATTTTTTATTTTTGGAGATATCTAACTTTTGACTTTTAACTTGCCGGTAGTGCTATATCAGTGCCAATTTTTGAAGTGTCTACTTTTAGGATAATCCTGCTTTCCGATATTAACAGTAAAATATCGGATTCACCTGATGTCTAAGATGTTGCGATTAGAATAGTGGCATATATATATCACTATTTGGAGAGCNATAATTGATTTGATTTTTTATTTTTGGAGATATCTAACTTTTGACTTTTAACTTGCCGGTAGTGCTATATCAGTGCCAATTTTTGAAGTGTCTACTTTTAGGATAATCCTGCTTTCCGATATTAACAGTAAAATATCGGATTCACCTGATGTCTAAGATGTTGCGATTAGAATAGTGGCATATATATATCACTATTTGGAGAGCAAAGTTCCTACAGTTAAAGCATAGAGTTAATCAAGGAATTTAACAATGACATCTAACTTCTGTCTCGAACAAGTTAACCTCCAGTCTTTCTCCTTTGTTGCTGATACTAATACAGATTCTTGTATCACTATTGCGTGGCTTGACTTAATAGCATCAACAGTAGATTATTTTGATGGAGATGATTGGTTAGGTTTATGTGGCGATATTGACGAAGGTGAAATTTACCGAGATTGGTTTATTTGGCAAGATGTAGACTTTTCCGAAGAGTGGGAAGCTTACGATCTGGTTACTAACAAGAGATTTGTGACAACAGATTTATCCTTACTTAAGGCTAAAATTGATGTAATAGAAGATGCCAGAAGCAACACATCTATCAACAACTCAGAAAATTAATTATTGTGAAAAAATACTGTTATTGCAGGTAGCAAAACTTATCGGTTATCTGCATTGCTAGTTTTAATGTTTGTCATCACATATTATCCCATATATTATCAATCTTATCATTGATGAAAATCACAATTTACCTATGGCATAAATCACTTACATTTTATCTCTTTCCACATAATATTAAAATATAAATTCAATTAACGAAGACTATTAAAAATTTGACTCCAGTCTACTCTAATACTTTCAGTATTTTTTTTATTACTTTATTAAATTTTCCTCAGAGAAACACAACGGTTTTCCTTAACTTTGCAGCTTATTCAAGCTGCATTTTTTTTATTGTAGTAGGCTTGCTGAATCATATCAAATCTGGTAGCATCGGTGTAATTAGATAATAGAGTGTGGGAAGTGTGGGGAGATGGATATATCTAGAAATATGGCAATAGCTGAAAATGGAACATTTTTTTATACTTAACCCTAGCGGATTTGATATCAAGATATGAAAAATAGTAAAAAAATTTGTACCCTTGATCAGAGTAATCTTGGGAATATTTGCACATATTAGGGTTTATAGTTCAAATCAGGGGCCGCAAAAATAATAGTGCAGGACAACGTTTGCTTTTGGGGACTTCACTATTATTTCCAAAACTTCAATATTTGCTATTATAGTAGGCGGATTACTAAAATTTAGGAAAAACTAATGGCAACAGCTATTTTGAATGGGGTTGTTTTAGCACAGAGCGATAAGTGTGAAATTGTCGAAGGTAATTATTATTTCCCACCAGATACAGTCAACCGTGAATATTTCAAAGAAAGCAATACCCATACTAACTGTTTCTGGAAAGGTAATGCGAGCTACTACAATATTGAAGTCGATGGTAAAGTGAATAAAGATGGTGCTTGGTATTATCCTAATCCCAAAGAAAAAGCCAAAAAGATTCAAAACTATGTGGCCTTTTATCCTCCTGTACAAATAGAAACCTAGTGCCGCTACGCGGAAGTTAAAACTCAAAATTAAAAAGTCAAAAGTATTGATTAGTAAGGCTTTTAGGATTTTGTAACTGGTCAGTTATTTCCGCCATTCTGCACTATGGAGAAAAATTGGCCACAATCATTCTAATTATTTATCCACAAAACAATAACAAGAGCAAACTATGTTTTTTCTTACTCTTTGTGGAATAATAGCCTCTGAAGCGATATTAATTTGTGGGGTTCCTTAATTTTCTAGATATCCCAATTATTCTAATTATTACTAACAAGGAAAATGGTTTCTGACGGCCTCATTTTTATACTTTTTCTTATCTTCCTAATCCTGCTATTTTTTGGCTCTGGTCTCTAGATTTACAAAAATTAAATCCTTAACCATTTAGTCTAAGAGCTAATATATCAAGATGATATAAATAGAGTCTGATACGATCGTTGCAAGACGGTGATTCAACAAGTTAAGCTTTAATAAAATGTTATTAGCCGATGCAATGTCAAACTTGACTTTTATACAAAAGATTGCTATTGGGGTAATAATTGGCTCAACTATTTATGATTCCTCCTTCAGTTCTCTCCCTCGCAATTATATTTGAGAAGTTCCTTTAATATTTAATTTATTAATCATCTCTAAAATAAAATTTCCCAATTTTAAGACATCTGACTTTATAATATTAGACAGGTGACTTTTAGAGGATGTCCAGATGTTATTCCCAGATCAAGTTTCTCAGAACTCAGAAACTGAACCCATCCCTAGAATCTATCAAATTTTAGGATTTGACAGAATACCTAAAAATGTTTTGGAATTGCCCCAAGAACTGCAAATAGTCAGTATAATTCGTCAGGGATTTTCAATAATTTCTGTGATTAAAGTAGCAGAATATTGTGGTATTTCTGAGTCACAAATGGCAGCTTTATTAGCAACTTCCGAAAGGACTATATCTAGGCGTAAGAAAGATCAGAAACCTCTCGATCTTTCAGAGTCAGATAGACTTTATCGTATTGCCAGAATTTTTGCACACACATTAGATGTATTTGAAAATGTGGAAACTGCAAGAGATTGGCTGAAAAAATCAAATCGTGCCTTGGCTGGAAAAACTCCTTTAGAACTATTAGATACAGATGCAGGTACACAACAAGTAGATGAACTTTTGAATAAAATAGAGTATGGAGTATATAGTTAATTATTGATGATTGATTATTAATGGCTAATAGTTATTAGTTATTAATAAAAACCAATATAAATAGGTGGGTTTTTAATTACTAACAGGTAATTGAATAGTGATTTTTTTGTTGTTAAAAATCACTATAAACCCTGCCTTTTTATTAAAGTAATGTAAGCACTCAGCAGTCAGCTAGCCTCTTGCCTCCTGCGGAGGAGCTGCGCTAACAGAGGAGCTGCGCTAACAGCTTTTGAGATAGATATATAATTTACTGCCACAAATTATATGAGTTAATAACTCAGATTTGTGGTTGAAAATTTAGTAAAATAAAAAAAATGCTGTCTTCATTCATTAAAAAACTAGGAGCTGACTGCTGAGTGCTAATAGCTGTTTGCGCAGCATTCCGCAGGAAATACTTACCAAGTAATAGTAGTTAAAAATAGAAAAATTATGAGTTTGACAATATGGCGAATATCTCATAAAAAATACATTGATATTGCTTTGACAGGTGAAGCTTATAGTCGTAGTAGAGGTCGTTGGAATTCTAAAGGAACATCCTTAATTTATACTTCAGCAACATTATCTCTAGCTGCATTAGAAACTTTAGTTTGCATGGAAATAGAAAATTTTGGTAATATATTTGTATCTATTAGTGTAAGAATTCCTGATAATTTTCCAATTAAACAAGTAGATGAATCTCTATTACCTCATAACTGGCGTGATACTTCTCCACCGGAAGCTTTAGCCTCTATTGGAGATAAATGGTTGACTTCTAAAAGTACAGCAGTTTTGAGGGTTCCTTCTGCTATTATTCCCCAAGAATATAATTATTTGATTAATCCTTTACATCCAGATTTTGAGAAAATTTCAATTGCTCCACCTCAGCCTTTTATCTTAGACCGTAATATTATATCAGTTTGATAAATTTTTGCTAAAGTTTGCTTGTTCTTAGGAATCATTTCAGTTAGCCTCCTGCGGAGGAACTGCGTTTTTTCGTATAGGGAAAGCGGAGCATTCCGATAGGAAAGTTGTGCCCTAGCAAAACAGTTATCAGTTGTCAGGAGGTAACAATTTATAATGTTTATTTTTTCTGAGAGAAAGACTGTTTTATTGTTGACTAAAAATAGTCTGATAACTACAATAA
>NZ_LGSU01000898.1 GCF_002260545.1 Hydrocoleum sp. CS-953
CTCCCCTACTCCCCTACTCCCCTACTCCCTTACTATCTTAATTATAAGTGTTCAACCGGACATGGTATAACCTCCCACAAACCCGGTTTCTTATAACGCTTCCATTGCCAAGCAGATTTGATATTATTCACCCTGGAGTTTACACGCTCCAATACCAGCGGACATACAGCGCTTTTCAGATGGATAAACCACATCGTCACAACCAAAATCTTGTAGGGACTAACCATGGTTAGTCCCTACTGTGGTCTACTCAAATGAAAACTGCTGTAAGATCAAATCTGGTAGCATTAGTATAATTAAAGAGACGTTACCAAGAACGGGAACGTCTCTTCATCACATTAACTCAAATTACATCAGTTTTGATGCCTCAAGATTAAAAATTAGACAAATTAATTATCTACCTTCAAACCAGCATTATCTTGAGTATAGGTTTCTTGATTAATCTTAACTGGCGTTGCTCCCCAAATCTCTTTCGCATACTCCATAATTGTTCGGTCAGAAGAAAATTTACCCATGCGAACAGAATTATAAATAGACATTTTCGTCCATTTTTCTTTGTCTTGGAAAGCTTGACTAACCCGCTTCTGACATTCAATATAATCTTGATAGTCAGCTAATAGCATATATTGGTCATTGTACAGTAAAGAATCAATCAGAGGCTTGAATAGATTAGGATTACCTTTGCTAAACCGACCACTAGCAATCCGATCGATCACAGCCTTTAACTCTGGATTTGTATTATAGTAATGCAAAGGTTTATAACCCTTAGCCTTCATATCGAAAACTTCTTCAGCAGTCAGACCAAACAGGAAGAAATTTTCTGCTCCCACCTCTTCACGAATCTCAATATTAGCTCCGTCAAGAGTACCAATAGTCATCGCCCCATTCATGGCAAACTTCATATTACCAGTTCCCGATGCTTCTTTGCCAGCAGTAGAAATTTGCTCTGATAAATCAGCAGCAGGATAAATTAACTGACCTAATGAAGCATTAAAGTTAGCCAAGAAAACTACTTTCAGGCGACCACGCACATCAGGATCGTCATTCACTACATCAGCAACAGCATTAGTCAACTTAATAATCAACTTAGCCATGTAGTAACCTGGAGCTGCCTTGCCACCAAAAATGAATGTGCGAGGTTGAATATTAACATTAGGATTTTGCTTAATCCGGTTGTAAAGAGTAATGATGTGGAATAAATCCAAATGTTGACGTTTATACTCANATAATCAACTTAGCCATGTAGTAACCTGGAGCTGCCTTGCCACCAAAAATGAATGTGCGAGGTTGAATATTAACATTAGGATTTTGCTTAATCCGGTTGTAAAGAGTAATGATGTGGAATAAATCCAAATGTTGACGTTTATACTCATGGATACGTTTAACTTGAATATCAAACAGAGAATTAGTATCCACCTCAATCCGATTATGCTTTAAAATGTGCTCTGCCAGAGCAGCTTTATTCTCCTGCTTAATTTGTTGCCAGCGCTTACAAAATTCTGGATCATCAACATATTTTTCTAGTTGCCTTAGTTTATCTAAGTCTCGCAACCAACTATCTCCTAATTTCTCAGAAAATAACTCAGAAAGTTTAGGATTACTCAATAAAATCCAACGGCGGGGAGTCACTCCATTAGTCTTATTGAGGAACTTTTCTGGGAAAAGTTTGTAGAAATCTTTGAGTACACCTTTTTTCAGCAATTCTGTGTGTAGAGCTGCTACCCCATTCACAGCATGACTGCCTACAGTCGCTAAATTAGCCATCCTCACAGATTTTTCTGGTGTTTCCTCTATTATAGAAACACGAGAGATTAATTCCTTATCTTTGGGATACCAAGTTTTCACTTGCTCTATGAAGCGGTGATTAATTTCATAGATAATCTCTAAGTGGCGAGGTAGCAGACTACCAAACAAACTAATTCCCCAACGTTCCAAGGCTTCTGGTAGCAAGGTATGGTTAGTATAGGCAAAAGTATGTTGAGTAATATGCCAAGCACGCTCCCAGTCGATATCATACNGAGATTAATTCCTTATCTTTGGGATACCAAGTTTTCACTTGCTCTATGAAGCGGTGATTAATTTCATAGATAATCTCTAAGTGGCGAGGTAGCAGACTACCAAACAAACTAATTCCCCAACGTTCCAAGGCTTCTGGTAGCAAGGTATGGTTAGTATAGGCAAAAGTATGTTGAGTAATATGCCAAGCACGCTCCCAGTCGATATCATACTCATCAATCAACAACCGCATCATCTCTGCAATAGCAACAGCAGGGTGAGTATCATTTAACTGAATTGCTGTTTTATCGCTTAAGTTATCTAAGTTTGGGTTGTGTAATAAATGCCTACGAATGATATCTTGCAAAGCACACGAAACGAAGAAATATTGCTGCTTCAGTCGGAGTTCCTTACCTTGGGGAGTATTATCATTAGGATAGAGAACTTTTGATATAGTCTCCGAACTCATTTTTTCTGCTACTGCACCATCGTAGTTTCCAGAATTGAATTCTTCAAACTTAAAGTCTACACTAGCTTCTGCACGCCACAGACGTAGCGGGTTAACTGTATTCACTTTATAGCCAGGAACAGGAGTATCATAAGGAATACCAATAACAGTTTCAGCCGGAAGCCAAGTTACTCGATAATGACCTTTTTCATCATGGTAAGTTTCTGTGATACCGCCAAACTTAACTTCTACCTTTTCTGCTGGACGAGCTATTTCCCAGGGGTTGCCAAAGCGCAGCCACTTATCTGGAATTTCTGCTTGCCACCCATCCTGTACAGTTTGGGTGAAAATGCCAAACTCATAGCGAATACCATGACCCATCGCTGGAATTTCTAGGGTAGCTAGAGAGTCCAAAAAACAAGCTGCTAACCTACCCAAACCTCCATTTCCTAAGCCTGGATCATCTTCTTGTTCTAGTAGTTCATCCAAGTTAAGTCCAGACTCGCTAACAGCTTGACGAATTTGTTCATATATGCCTAGGTTAATCAAACTATTACCTAGGTGACGACCCATGAGAAATTCTGCCGATAAGTAGTATACTACTTTAACATCTTTCTCATTGTAAGTCCGAATTGTCGAAAGAAAGCGTTGGAGTAAGCGATCGCGTATAGTATAAGCCAAAGCACGGTAAAAATCATCCTGTTTTGCCATGGACTCATAAGTCCCTTGCAAATAAAACAGGTTATCAGCTAGGGCACGTCTCAGAGTTGTAACACTCATACCTGTGCGATCGTCTTCTACCTGAATTTGATTTTCAGTAGTGGGGTTGATGGGTTGATTCATTAACGCTCCTTAAATTTTACTGTCGTCAATTTTATTTCTGTAGCAAAGGTGGGTAGACTGATTAGCTTTGCCACACAGGAGTATATTCTATAGGAAACTTTTGAATGAAGTGAGACTAGCCAATTACATTANAACACTCATACCTGTGCGATCGTCTTCTACCTGAATTTGATTTTCAGTAGTGGGGTTGATGGGTTGATTCATTAACGCTCCTTAAATTTTACTGTCGTCAATTTTATTTCTGTAGCAAAGGTGGGTAGACTGATTAGCTTTGCCACACAGGAGTATATTCTATAGGAAACTTTTGAATGAAGTGAGACTAGCCAATTACATTATATCCCTTTACTAATATATATAGGCAAAATTAAACTCTATAACTATCAAAGGTTCTCAAGCATACATAAGTATTTAATTTTAATCATTTTTACAGAATTGATCCTAATATTTGGGTATTTTTTGGCCATCTATTTACAAGTCAGAAGTCGTAGGGGCGAATGGCCATTCGCCCGTACAGAAGTCAGAAGTTTGGAAAAAATCATATTTGTATAATTAAGTTTGGATAAATTAATAACTGATAACTGAAATGACACTACCTAATGGCCCAGCCCTGTCACCTTTACAAAGAAGACTCCGGACATGGAAATTTATTTTTAGTCCCTTATCTACCATAGAAGAGGGATACTCTAAATATGGAGATGTTTTTAGAACAAATACTAATTCTTTGTTCCCTTTCATCTACTTCTGTAACCCTAAAGCCATTCAACAAATTTTTACTGCTCACCCTGATACTTTTGGTTTAGGAGGTCGTAGTAGTATTTTGCAATATTTTGTGGGCAAAAACTCTCTACTCTTCCAAGATGGCGATCGCCACCAAAGGCAAAGAAAACTATTAATGCCACCTTTTCATGGCGATCGAATGCGTAACTATGGAGACTTAATCTATAACATTACCTCTGATGTCATTAGTCAGTGGCAAATAGATAAACCTTTTCCGATCCGCAAGTCAACCCAAGAAATATCTCTCAAAGTAATTCTTGGTGCTGTATTTGGTTTAAATCAAGGAAAACGTTATGAAAAACTTAGACTCCTTATGTCTGATGTTCTCGACTCTATGAGTTCTCCTGTCAGTTCTATATTTCTGTTTTTCAATGTCCTGCGCAAAGACTGGGGTCCTTGGAGTCCGTGGGGGAGATTTTTGCGGAAAAGACAGGAACTCCACGAACTAATATTGGCAGAAATTGAAACTGCAAAGAAAGAGGGAAATCATACTGATGATATTCTTAGTTTATTACTAGAAGCGCGTGATGAAGCAGGTCATCCCATGAGTAATGAAGAAATTAAGGATGAACTGCTGACAATGCTTTTTGCTGGTCACGAAACTACAGCGTCAGCTTTAGCATGGGCGTTATATTGGATTGACAAAATTCCATCAGTGCGAGAAAAACTTAGGGCAGAATTAGCAACTATTCCTGGTAACTCAGACAAAGTTGCCATTACTAAACTTCCTTATCTCAGTGCTGTTTGCCAAGAAACTCTACGCATTTATCCCATTGCGCTCGGTGCTGTTCCTAGAATTGTTAAGAAACCTATAGAAATTATGGGTTATCAATTGGAACCGGGAACGGTGGCAATGGTGTCTATTTATCTGACTCATCACCGGGAAGATATTTATCCAGAACCTAAACAATTTAAACCGGAACGTTTTCTGGAAAGACAATTCTCACCCTATGAATATTTACCATTTGGAGGAGGGAGTCGTCGTTGTATAGGTTCAGCTTTTGCTTTATTTGAAATGAAGTTGGTATTGGCGACAATTTTATCACAGTGCGAACTGAAGTTAGTTTCTAATCAAGCAATAAAACCTGTTCGGAGGGGTTTAACAATGGCACCTCCAGGAAATATGCGGATGGTTGTGAAACAGAAGTTGAATAGACCTGTTGCTTTATAATATAATTTAAAAAATTTTGTTTAGGGCGGGTTTGTATAAATCTTAGAGTCAGCAGTAGCTGTAGGGTGTGTTACGCTTTG
>NZ_LGSU01000899.1 GCF_002260545.1 Hydrocoleum sp. CS-953
ATTCCCAAGCTAGTATTTACTCCAGAAACAGATGCCAACGGCACAGGTTACGCCAACTTTAACTTTACAGTCAACGACGGTACAGAAGACAGTGAAACAGCCAACACCATCACCATAGATGTCACCCCCGAAAATGATGCCCCTATTATTACTAGCGATAATACAGCAACAGTCGCCGAAAATACTAGTACAGTAACTACTGTAACTGCCGAAGATGCTGATGAGGATACAATAAATTATTCTATTACAGGAGGAGCAGACTCTGATTTATTTGAAATAGACGAAAACAGCGGAGAAATAACCTTCAAGACAAGTCCCGACTTCGAGTTACCAACAGATGAACACCAATACAACGTTTATGAGGTAGAAGTCACTGCATCAGACAGCAATGATGGAAATGATATCCAAACTATTGCAGTTACTGTCACAGACGAAAATGAAGGTACGCCAGGAATAACTGTTTCTCGTGCAAACTTAAGCACAAGCGAAGATGGGACAACAGCCAGCTTGAAGATAGTATTAAACAGTCAACCTAATGATGATGTAGTAGTAACAGTTGCTTCAAATGACACAACAGAGGGAACGGTAGATGTTAGTAGCGTCACATTTACTCCAGCAAATTGGAATATTTCCCAAACATTAAAAGTTACAGGAGTAGATGACACAGAAGTAGATGGGGATGTCAATTTTATATTAGAGACAACAGCAACAAGCGGTGATAGTGAGTATGACGGTCTTGCTGTTGCTGATGTTAGTATTACAAACGTTGATAACGATACTGAACCAGAGCCAGCACCAGAGCCANATTTTATATTAGAGACAACAGCAACAAGCGGTGATAGTGAGTATGACGGTCTTGCTGTTGCTGATGTTAGTATTACAAACGTTGATAACGATACTGAACCAGAGCCAGCACCAGAGCCAGAACCTATACCAGCACCAGAGCCAGAACCTGTACCAGCACCAGAACCTGTACCAGCACCAGCACCAGCACTAGAAAATGCACCAGAAAATGCACCAGAAAATGCACCAGAAAATGCACCAGCACCAGAAAATGCACCAGAACCGCAACCTGTACTAGAAACTGCACCAGAAAATGCACCAGCACCAGAAAATGCACCAGAACCGCAACCTGTACTAGAAACTGCACCGGAACCAGCACCAGAAAATGCACCAGAAAATGCACCAGAAACTGTACCAGAACCTGTACCGGAGGCGGAACCTGTACCAGAACCTGCTCCGGAACCAACTCCCCAACCTGTACTAACTCCCGAACCAGAACCAGTTCCCGAAGCAGCACCCGAACCAGCACCAGCACCAGCACCGGAACCTTTACCGGAGGCGGAACCTGTATCAGCACCAGCACCAGAAACTGCACCAGAAACTGCACCAGAAACTGCACCAACACCAGCACCGGAACCAACTCCCCAACCTGTACCAACTCCCGAACCAGCACCAGCACCAGCACCNGAAACTGCACCAGAAACTGCACCAACACCAGCACCGGAACCAACTCCCCAACCTGTACCAACTCCCGAACCAGCACCAGCACCAGCACCGGAACCTCTACCGGAGGCGGAACCTGTACCAACTCCCGAACCAGCACCGGAACCAGTTCCCGAACCAGTTCCCGAACCAGCACCAGCACCAGCACCAGCACCGGAACCTCTACCGGAGGCGGAACCGGAACCAGTTCCCGAACCAGTTCCCGAACCAGCACCAGCACCAGCACCAGCACCAGCACCAGCACCAACTCCCGAACCAGCACCAGCACCAACTCCCGAACCAGAACCAGAACCAACTCCCGAACCAGAACCAACTCCCGAACCAGAACCAACTCCCGAACCAGAACCAGAGCCAGAAGTAACTCCTGCGCCAGAAGCAACTTTGACTCTTGTTCTACCTGCTGAACCTATACTACCAATAGTAGATTTCAACGCTGCTATCACTGAGATTACGCAAGAAAACACCTTTACGGGAACTTCAGACTCAGATAACTACATCGGCACCGAAAATGCTGATGCCATCTATGGTAATAGTAGCTCTAATATCCTCATAGCTTTAGGTGGTAGCGATATTGTTATTGGTGATGGCACAAACATTTCAGAGCAACGTCAAGCAAGTCAAATTAACACTTCCACTAATGATAATGATAACGATCGAATCTTTGGTGGAAGTCAAGATGATTTAATTAGTGCGACTCAAGGCGAAGATACTATCTACGGAGGGAAAGACAAAGATACTGTCTATGGAGGTAAAGGTAATGATATTATATTTGGAGACAACGATGATGACATTTTGATGGGAGGCAAAGGCAACGATAACATCAATGGTGGTAAGGGAAACGACCAACTCAACGGTGGTGAAGGAGATGACTACCTCAATGGGAACCAAGGTAATGACATACTATCAGGAAGTATAGGTAACGATAACATCAATGGTGGTAAGGGTGAGGATCTTCTATACGGAGGAACAGGCAACGATACCATCAATGGTGAGAACGGACAAGATACTCTAATAGGTTGGGAAGGCGATGACTTACTAGATGGCGCTCAGGGAGACGACCTACTCTATGGTGGCCTGGGTAATAATATTCTCACTGGCGGTCAAGGTAGCAATGTCTTTGTATTAACTCCTGCAAATGCAGGAGTTAATACAATAACTGACTTTAACAATGAGGATACTTTAGCTTTAGTTGGCTTTAGCTTTGAAGAAATAGAGTTTGTTCCCAATATTGGGGAAAATACCACAAATATTCTTCTCAATGGTGAAACTATAGCTATTCTCGAAAATACTCAAATTATTGATACGACTGACTTAAATTTCATAGAATATCAATCAATTGAGGAATTATAATCAGGACTTACGCAAAAAATGAAATTACAGGCGTTGCTAATTTTGGGTATGATTTGTATTTTTTGGTAATTGCTAAACTATTGAATAATAACTATTTCAGATTGTTCAATTTTTATTTTCATACCTTGATTCAGCAACGCCATTTTAATCAGTCCTGTACGTTTACTCGGCTATTAGCTGACTGCTGAATGCTTACCTTTTTTTTAGGTTACAATAGGTTTAAGTTCCCAAGATTCATCAGTAGTAATTTCTAATAATTGTTGGTGATAATTTTTTAAAGTCGGACGATGCCCAACACTAATAAATGTTGTAGATGTTCCTTGCAATTGTTGATATAAAAGTTCCTCACTTGGCACATCTAAAGCACTGGTGGCTTCATCCAGAATTACATAGTTAGGTTTAGTTAATAATAATCTGGCAAAAGCAACCCTTTGTTGTTCTCCTACTGACAAAACTTGACTCCAATTTTCTACTGCATCTAAACCACCAAATCTTTCTGCTAATTTGGGCAGATTTACTCTTTCTAATACTTGCTGTATTTCTACATCAGAAATATCTAGATTAGTCTGGGGATATAAAAGTTGTTGACGTAAAGAACCTAAAACCATATAAGGTTTCTGAGGTAAGAATAATATTTCATTCAATTTAGGTCGATAAATAGCTCCTGTTCCAGAGTTCCATAAACCAGCGATCGCTCTTAAAATTGAACTCTTACCACTGCCACTAGCTCCCATAATTAATAATCCATTTCCTGATGTTATTTCCACAGAAATATCTCTAACTAAAGTTCTTTGATAATTGGGAGTTTTTAATGTTAAATGTTCTAAAGCTAGACCAGAATTTGTTATTGTATCAATTGTTGATTCACCTTCAGGAACTTCAGGAGATGATTCAATAGCAGCAGAAAAAGTAGATAAACGATTAATTCCAGCAGCAAATTNATTAATAATCCATTTCCTGATGTTATTTCCACAGAAATATCTCTAACTAAAGTTCTTTGATAATTGGGAGTTTTTAATGTTAAATGTTCTAAAGCTAGACCAGAATTTGTTATTGTATCAATTGTTGATTCACCTTCAGGAACTTCAGGAGATGATTCAATAGCAGCAGAAAAAGTAGATAAACGATTAATTCCAGCAGCAAATTCTGTCAATCTATCCAATTGACTAACAATAACTGTTAAGGAACTTAAGATAATAGCAAAAGCTGTTGCTGCTTGAGTAATTACCCCTATTTCTAATTCACCCGAAAGCACGCGCGGACCAATAATTATAGATGGTAATGCAAAAGTAATAAACTCATAACTGTTTCTGAAAATATCCAAATATAGTTGCCATTTAATTAACCGATTAAAATTATCAAAAACATCATTAAATAGGTTATTTGCCTGTTGTAACTCCTGTTTTTCTCCTCCATAAAAAGCTATAGATTCAGCATTTTCCCGAACTCTAATTAAACCAAAACGAAAGTTAGCTTCTCGCTTCAGTTGTTCAAAATTAATCCCTACCAAAACTTTGCCAAATATCCCTGTTGTAATTACTGTGCCAGCAACCGCATAAAAAATTACAAAAAATACTAATGGTTTAGAAATTGACCATAACAAAGCACTAAAACCAAATAACTGAAATATAGCATTCAAGATAGTTATAAGAAAACTCAAAGATTGGTCTGTAAAACTTTTAATATCCTGAGAAATACGTTGGTCTGGATTATCAATTTCTGGGTGGTAACTAATTTTATAGAAAGAGCGATCGCCTAAATAACTTTTCATAAAACTATGAGTCATCCACCTGCGCCAAAATATACTAAGTTTTTGTCGGACAAAAGAATAGGAAGACACAAAAGGTACAGCCACTACAACTGTGCCAAAAAACTCTAGAATTGAGCGCCAAAATCTATCAGATTCTTGAGCAGATAGTGCAGAAATAAATTCTGCTCGTTGGTTTGTGAGTAATAAATTAAATACAGTAAATGTTCCCAGTAAAACAATTACCAGTAACAATAGACCTCTAGCTCGCCATTTCTGTTCTGAGAACCAATAAAGTTTAGCAATTGACCAAAAATCGTTTAATAAATCTAAGTTCAATCTTTTTTTATTCGGCATATTTTCACCTTAATTTACCATAGGTAATGTAGCAGAATATTAATCAATTGTCAATCAATACTATTGATAAAATTAGTGATATATATAAGTTTTTGATTTTAGAGAATAGGTAATAGAAAAAAATACTCCATTTGATTACCTATAAGTCTAGTTAAGGATATTTGTGTAACAGGTTCTGACTCAGTTCCTAAGTGATGCGATCGCTGTCTTTGAGTACAAAAAGCACTATGGAATCAAATCATTGAAAAAAAGCTATAATCAAATAATCAGGACTTACGCAAAACATGAAAATATACACCACCTGTAGGGGTTAACGGCCGTTAACCCCTACTAGATATAGTGGCTATGCGTAAGT
>NZ_LGSU01000009.1 GCF_002260545.1 Hydrocoleum sp. CS-953
ATTGGTAATAAATCAGCATAGTATTTACTCATAGAAAGAGCAATATCTGTATCTTTATAACCTTGTAAAATAAACGTTACGACTTTTAAAGAAGCCAAATTTTCTGCTAATAATTCAGCTTTTATTTCTGCCCACCTACGTCTAAATAAAATTATATTTCCTGTGGAATCAAGCAGTAATTTCTGTCTAATTTGTAGTAAGTATTTGACCTTTCTCTCAACTCCTAATAACCTAGCCAAAGGATATATTAATCGCAAAATAAAACACAAAAAAGAAGCTCTTGGAGCTAACCAACCAGAAAATTGCCAACGTACTTTTACATCAGGAATATCAATTCCTTCAGGAGATAATAAAATTAAACCCAATAATTTATCTGAATACTTAAGAGCATAACTAGCAGCTATCCAACCTCCGAGAGAGTCACCGACTAAATATATCTTTTCTAAGTTTAAAGCAGCTATATATTCATTCAAAGATTCTACCATTTGACTAATTGAGTAATGAGTAGAAGAAAATTGCGACTCACTAAATCCAGGTAAATCTGGTGCAAAACAATGATAATCTAGACTCAATCCCTCCATAATTGATAACCACTGACTACTGTCATACCAAGTTCCATGTAGAAAAACTATATTATTTGAACCAGTACCAATTTCACGCCAAAATAATAGCCCACTAGACAACTTGACACGAGAATTAAGCCATAAAAAGTGCATAAATAGTCAAAATTCAAAAGTTAAAAGTTAAAATATAAGAAAAGTTCAGGCTGATGTCTCAAATATCATCATAATCTAAATTTAGATGCACACACAATAGCTTATC
>NZ_LGSU01000090.1 GCF_002260545.1 Hydrocoleum sp. CS-953
TCTATAACTGTAGCGCTATAGTTTTGACTTACTATATTTGCTCGTCACTCTCCACACCAAGAAATTTCCCCATTAACTATTGATAATTTTCTCGGTACAATAATTTTTAACTCCGAACAACAGAAATAGAAAATTGAAAACTTAATCAGACTTACGCCGATTTTTGCCATTGAGCTTGTCTATAACTGTAGCGCTATAGTTTTGACTTACTATATTTTATAATTTTGGCGTAAGTCTTCAAAAGTAGAGTAAAATAAATTAGATAAATCCTACTTAAACCGTGACACCTTCTTGGCGAGCTGCATGAGCTACTGCACCAGCAACAGCCGTAGCTACCCTTGTATCAAATACAGAAGGAATAATATGCTCCTTGTCAAGGTCTGAAGCTTTCACCAATGAAGCGATCGCCCTAGCAGCTTCTAAGTACATTGTAGACGTGAGGGTAGTAGCCCGACAATCTAGAGCGCCCCGAAATATGCCTGGAAATGCCAAAACATTATTAATTTGATTTGGATAATCACTCCTACCAGTGGCCATAACTGCCACATCTCCTGTAACTAATTCTGGCTGTATTTCTGGAATAGGATTAGCCATTGCAAATACTATTGGATCTTTTGCCATAGAACGTACCATTTCTGGAGTGACAACTCCCGGTGCACTAACACCTAAGAATACATCAGCCCCTACCAAAGCATCTCCGAGAGTACCTGAAGACTCAACAGCAAATTCTTGTTTTTCTGGATTTAAACCTGTACGACTTTTTGAGACTATACCTTTAGAGTCACATAACCAAATTGTATTAGCCCCTGCTTTGCGTAACAAACGAGCGATCGCTATTCCAGCAGCACCAGCACCATTAATAACGATGCGAATATCTTCTATAGATTTTTTGACCAACTTTAGAGCGTTAATTAATGCAGCTAAACTTACTATTGCTGTACCATGTTGGTCATCGTGAAATACTGGAATATCTAATATTTCTCTTAGTTTGGCTTCTATTTCAAAACAACGGGGGGCAGCAATATCTTCTAAGTTAACTCCTCCAAAAACAGGAGCAATATTTTTAACTGTCTCGACTATAGCATCAGTATCTTGAGTCGCCAGACAAACAGGAAAAGCATCTACTCCAGCAAATTCCTTAAATAACATAGCTTTACCTTCCATAACTGGTAGAGCGCCTCCAGGACCAAGATTTCCTAGTCCTAAAACTGCACTGCCGTCTGTAACAATAGCTACTGTGTTTTGTTTAATGGTGAGATTGTAGATTTGTTCGGGGTCTTCCGCAACTGCTTTAGAAATTCGACCTACTCCTGGAGTATAAGCCATTGATAGGTCAGATTGGGATTTGAGGGGTATTTTGCCTTGGACTGTTATTTTACCACCACGATGTAAATTGAAGGTTCGGTCATAGAGATCGACAACTTTTATTTCTGGTAAAGCTTTGACAGCTTGAACAATTTTTTCACTATGTTCTGTACTGTAGGCATCGACTGTAATTTCTCTGAGTGTGATTTGACGACTTTGTTCGAGTAGGTCGATATGGCCTATGTTGCCTCCTTCTGATGCGATGGCTTGGGTAACGCTGGCCAACATTCCGGCACGGTTAGGAGTTTCGAGGCGAATTGTTAAACTAAATGAGGGATTTGGTGTTAGTTGTACCATGTTAGGTTTGTTTTAGGTTTTAAGTCCTAAATTTTAGTTTCATCGTAGTTGATCTTAAGTTGTGAGTGAGCATTTCTTGGGTTTAGTCAGGAATTTCTTCATTTGTGTTTTTTTTATCTAAAATCTACAATCTTTAGCTGGCGACAAGCTGTAAATTTTATTAAGAATTTTAGGAGCTAGGATTATGCAATTTGAGAAGGTTTAGTGGGTGTTATTTTATCAAAAATACTCTTGAAATTTGGCTATTTTTGGGAAGAGGCAAAATTTGAGGTGGAAGTTATTAATGGTTGATGGAAAAATTATTAGGAGTCTGATTAATTTTTCTTGACTAATATTTTCTGCCAAATCATACTGAAAAAATTTATCAAATTATCTATTTATCTAGAGTCGGAAGTTGAATATTAGTTTCTCTGTTTGTGGAGGTAAAAAATCGTTGGAAATTTTGTTGATT
>NZ_LGSU01000900.1 GCF_002260545.1 Hydrocoleum sp. CS-953
TCCATTTAGTTTCAAGCCTCTCCTTTTCAGGAGAAAAAAGAAATTATGATTTCCTTATCTTTAATCTGATGGTTTTAACCAGAGGTAATTATCCATTATTCATTATCCATTATCAATTAATGAAAGGAGATTTTTAGGAAAAATTATGACTACTTATTCCTTATTTTCCTAGTAATTCATTGGCATAATATACTATTCAATTTTGACCCCTTGCTTGAAAATTTGTCATTGCCATTACAGAGGGTAAAATTGCCTCAGCTCTCTGTGTAGAAAATTCTGCTAGAGCGCCTAGGGCAAGATTAAACAAACGATTTGGTTGAAGGTCATCTTGAATTAAACCCCACAGACGACCAACCTCTTCTGTATGAATCCGATCATCTTCTACAATTGCTAGTATCAATTGTTTTCGGAGAAATTCACCCTCTTCGCTCAAAAGATATTGTAAACCTAATTGAGCAGTAGGTAGTATATCAAAATTTTGGTCTGTCTGGGCTATGCCAATCAAATTTTCTAGCCTTTGCCATTGAAACTTTCCATCTTTAAACAATACCTCAATCAACCGACGACGTAATGCTGGGGACTCACCTTTTAATAATCTTCTTGCCACATAAGGATAAGCGACATCTACAATTCTAAAATCTGGATTTAGGGAAAGAGCTAAACCCTCTTCAGTAACTAGAGAACGAATAATTAGAGCAAATTTAGCAGGGACTCGGAAAGGATAATCATACATTAATTCCGAGAATTTATCTGTAATTGTCTTAAAGTTAAAATCCTTGACTTTCTCGCCCATAATATCTCCCAGCACTATTTCTAGAGCTGGTATGATTGGCTGAATATCTACATCTGGTGCAAGAAACCCAAGCTTGACAAAATCTTTAGCCAACTCCTGATAATCTTTATTAATCAAATGAATTACTGAATCAACCAAAGTTTCTTTAGTTTCCTGCTCAAGTTGATCCATCATGCCAAAGTCAATGTAGGCCATCCGACCATCTCTCAAGGCAAATAAGTTGCCGGGATGAGGATCTGCATGAAAAAAGCCAAATTCTAGTAACTGACGTAAACCGCTAGTTACACCTACTGTAATAAGAGTATCAGTATCAAGACCTGCTGCTTGAACTTGTTCTGTATCTAATAATTTCAGACCATCTATCCATTCTAGGGTCAAAACATGGGTGGTAGTATAACGCCAATATATTGATGGTATTTTTACGCTTGGGTCATCTGCGAAATAGGTGGCAAATCTTTCTGCATTACGTCCTTCATTTATATAGTCAATCTCTTCAAATAGCTTTGTGCCAAATTCATCTACAATCATGGATAAATCGTGGCCGAGATTGAGAGGCAACCACGGAGCTAACCAACTTGCTGTCCACCGCATTAAGAATAAATCTAGAGTTATGGTGGGTAGTAAATTTGGTCGTTGAACTTTGACTGCTACATTTTCGCCACTTTTAAGACGTGCCTGATAAACTTGACCCAGACTAGCTGCTGCAACTGGTCTGGGAGAGATTTCGCTATATATATTGTTGATGTTTTGGCCTAATTCTGTCTCAATAATTGAGATGGCTGTCTTGTTGTCAAAAGGTGCTAACTGGTCTTGTAATTTTATTAGTTCTTCTAAGAAGTCTTTCCGAATTAAGTCTGGTCTTGTGGATAGTGCCTGACCTACTTTAATGAATGTTGGTCCTAAGCGAGTTAGTATTCTTCGCAGTTGAGTTGCTCGTTCGGGAGTATCTTCTACTTTGTGATATCGCCATTTGTCCCACAAAACTCCCAAAACAAAACTAGCAAAAGAAGAGATTATAACAAAAAATCTCCATATGACTAACCAAAGACGGTGTTGGTAATGTTTAGCGATCGCTTCTGGATCGTACCTTCTATTTGAAATGAAGTGATTATCGCCCACTTTTAATATTTTCCTCTTAAATTTTATATTTTTTATTTATTGTTTTGAAAAAGCGGTCAGCGGTCAGCGGTCAGCAGTCAGCAAGATTATTTTTTTTAAGTTTAAAAGGATATTTCAACTCCTCCTAAAAATCCTGCCCTTTGGTTTGCCGGAGATTAACCCAAGTTCAAAAAGCTGAAGCTGTTTGCGTAGTATCCCGGAACGGAAATACTAAAAGCTGATAGCTAGTTAAATGGCAAATTTTCAGTAATTCAGAAGGTATAGCGCTACGCGCAAGTTATCAACTCAAAAGTTAAAAAGTCAAAAGTTATCTATGACCAAAAAATTAGGTTTCCTGCCCCTTTTAAGGGGGTCAAAAAAATCAATTTCAGTATTTCAAGTCTCTGAATTCAGCGGTCGGTACTGATAACTGAATAAAATTTGATCCCTGCTGTCTTACATTAAATTTTTTTTATTTTTATTAAGTATAGTATACAAATTTTCGGCNTCTGAATTCAGCGGTCGGTACTGATAACTGAATAAAATTTGATCCCTGCTGTCTTACATTAAATTTTTTTTATTTTTATTAAGTATAGTATACAAAACTACAAATTTCCCAAATGAATTTTAAAGAAATATTAAAGTCAAAACTATTATCAAAATAATTTGGTCTAATACCAATTTCACAAACTTAAACGACACTTATCAAAGTAATCTATCGAACTTGAAAGACAAGAGGTCAAGTTATGTGTAGTCTGACTTTAGGAGATTGATATAACACCCC
This sequence comes from Hydrocoleum sp. CS-953, assembly GCF_002260545.1. Taxonomy (GTDB): domain Bacteria; phylum Cyanobacteriota; class Cyanobacteriia; order Cyanobacteriales; family Microcoleaceae; genus Trichodesmium. The sequence continues at coordinate 2,676 of NZ_LGSU01000900.1, forward strand.
CCTTTTAAGGCGAAATGTTTTTGGAGGGTTACTCAAAATCCTCGTTACAAAAAAACTTCTGACTTCTAACTTCTAACCTCTGACTACGTTAAAGTTCTTGTAGAGAGTCTTTCAAAGCAAATATAACTTGCTCTTGTTGTGGAGTGGAAAGTTCAGGAAACATAGGCAAAGACAAAACCTGATGGCAAATTTGTTCTACAACTGGTAATTGACGGTGTGCCAAAGATTTGTAAACAGGCTGTAAATGTAAAGGTGTGGGATAGTAAATTGCTGAACCTATTCCCTTATTTTGTAACTGAGCGCGAACCCAATCACGCAGAGAACTAGAAAAACGAGACTTTGCTGTAGCTTCTAACTCTTGACTTTTGAGCATAATTGTGTATTGATTCCAAACACATCTACCTCCAGCTAACTCTTGAGGAGGAACTACAGCACTTATGCCACTAATAAATTTATGGTAAATATCTGCTAAGTCACGACGTTGCTGATTCCAACTATCTAGATAAGGTAATTTAACTTGCAAAATTGCAGCTTGTATGGTATCTAGACGACTATTAATACCGATGTGTTCATAAAAATATTTGTTAGACTGTCCATGATTTTTGAGCATCCGGACTTGAGCAGCGATCGCCGGATTATTTGTGGTCAGAGCGCCTCCATCTCCAAAAGCTCCTAAATTTTTAGTAGGAAAAAAACTAAAACACCCAATATCACCAAAACTTCCGACTTTTTTGTTATTCCATTCTGCTCCAGTAGCTTGGGCACAATCTTCTATGACTATTAAATTATACTGGCGAGCGATCGCCATTAACTTGGTCATATCTACAGGTTGACCAAATAAATGTACTGGCAAAATAGCCTTTGTTTTTTCAGTTATAGCTGCTTCAAGTTGTTGAATATCTAAATTNTTGTTAGACTGTCCATGATTTTTGAGCATCCGGACTTGAGCAGCGATCGCCGGATTATTTGTGGTCAGAGCGCCTCCATCTCCAAAAGCTCCTAAATTTTTAGTAGGAAAAAAACTAAACACCCAATATCACCAAAACTTCCGACTTTTTTGTTATTCCATTCTGCTCCAGTAGCTTGGGCACAATCTTCTATGACTATTAAATTATACTGGCGAGCGATCGCCATTAACTTGGTCATATCTACAGGTTGACCAAATAAATGTACTGGCAAAATAGCCTTTGTTTTTTCAGTTATAGCTGCTTCAAGTTGTTGAATATCTAAATTAAAAGTCTGGGGATTAATATCAATAAAAATTGGAGTTGCTCCTACAGCACTAATTACTTCAGTAGTAGCAAAAAAAGTGAAAGGAGTAGTAATTACTTCATCTCCAGGCCCAATATTTACAGCTCGTAAAGCTAAAAATAAAGCATCAGTCCCAGAGTTGCAGGATACACAATGAGATACATCTATATATTTAGCAAATTGTTTTTCAAAGTCATCAACAATAGAACCTCCAATATAACGACCAGAAGCAAGTACATCTTGAACTTTGGCATTTATTTGTTCGCGAATTATTTCATACTGTCGTGTTAAATCTAGAGGGGGAACATTAGTCATATTGATAGTAATGAATTAGAGAATAAGAGTATAATCAAAATTATAGTATTGTTATCGTCAAATGCTTTCACAAAAGTGATTTCTTTGAGAGGTCTTTAGTAGCGATATTAGTATTATCATCTCCGAACACAACAATGTATTAGCTTTTTCTCTTCTTCCTAAATCTCATATCTAAATCCCTACATTCAAAATCAGTTCTCAAGTCTAATTCCTAATTTATATACCAATCAGGAATGATTTATGGGGNAGAGATAAATTCTTGACTTAGCGATTTGCTGTACTTGCTATCTGAGTTATAAAATACCACTGCTTTTACTGAGTTTAACTCAGTCTGAGAAAATTTTGCCGAAAAATATTAGTATTATCATCTCCGAACACAACAATGTATTAGCTTTTTCTCTTCTTCCTAAATCTCATATCTAAATCCCTACATTCAAAATCAGTTCTCAAGTCTAATTCCTAATTTATATACCAATCAGGAATGATTTATGGGGTGCATCTCAATATTTGCAAAAATACTTTTTTCTTATTCTCTATTCCCTATTACCGAAAAATAAAGGTATAAAGCCTCTCACTCGCTGTGGAGAAACAAGAAAAAATTTTCCTTTTATTCAATCCTCTCCCTAAAAGGAAGAGGTAATTATCAATCATCCATTATCCATTATTGAACCTGTTCCCTGTTCCCTAATAGCTATAAATTTTTGTCTTTCTCAAAATTGAGATGCACCCGATTTATGAGATATTTAATAACAATTAAGATCAATCAAAATCCTTTTATATTCTGACTCCTGACTCCTGTACGGGCGATTCGCGAATTAGCAGCATTCCGCAGGAAATCGCCCCTACCACTAAAATATTACAACTGAAATAGGATTGCTATATATATTTAGAAAAGAATATAGCAATCCTATTTTATTCGTGTCATTTCAGTTATCACTTAACAGTTATAGTTATTCTGAATAAGACTGGAACGAGTGTTTCTTTCCTTGAAAGGGTTTCAGCCAAAAAAATGTTTCATCCTTATTTGAAATGACTATATCAGTTATCAGGACCTCCAACTAAAGCCCGGAGATTTGAAATAATGAA
>NZ_LGSU01000901.1 GCF_002260545.1 Hydrocoleum sp. CS-953
TTGATAATGGATAATTGATAATTACCTCTCCCTAAAACGGATTGGATTGAATAAAAGGAAAATAAATTCATTGTTTCTCCACGGTGAGTGAGAGGCTTTATACCTTGATTTTTCGGTAATTAGTTATACTATTGCTTAGGAGTCAGGAGTCAGGAGTCAGAATTAAGGAGAAATAAAGAATTTGAATAGTATGAATTTTTCAATTTAGTATTCAATAGAAAACTTGTATGAAGAGGAAGTAATTTTACGATTACTATATAACCGGATTTTATATGAGATTAATATTATCTTAAAAAGAGAAATAAAATATATATACTTAAGTCACAATCAAATAGTTCATATCAAAAATAAATAACTATGACTGAAGCTAGAATAGTACCCCTCAGTCCCACAATTACAACGCCAGCAATTCAATATAAAGTATCTATGCCTCATCCAGAATCTCATCTGTTTGAGGTTAGTTTGTCTGTTAAAATTGAACAATTAACTTCCTCTTTATTACAAACTTCTAAAAAACTGGATTTAAAAATGCCAGTATGGACGCCAGGTTCTTACTTAGTTAGAGAATATGCTAAACATTTGCAAGATTTCTGTGCCTATAGTGAAAATGAACGACCTTTACCTTGGCAAAAACTGAGCAAAAATCATTGGCAAATAGAAACTTTGGGAGTTTCGGAAGTAATAGTTCAATACAGTTTCTCCACGGTGAGTGAGAGGCTTTATACCTTGATTTTTCGGTAATTAGTTATACTATTGCTTAGGAGTCAGGAGTCAGGAGTCAGAATTAAGGAGAAATAAAGAATTTGAATAGTATGAATTTTTCAATTTAGTATTCAATAGAAAACTTGTATGAAGAGGAAGTAATTTTACGATTACTATATAACCGGATTTTATATGAGATTAATATTATCTTAAAAAGAGAAATAAAATATATATACTTAAGTCACAATCAAATAGTTCATATCAAAAATAAATAACTATGACTGAAGCTAGAATAGTACCCCTCAGTCCCACAATTACAACGCCAGCAATTCAATATAAAGTATCTATGCCTCATCCAGAATCTCATCTGTTTGAGGTTAGTTTGTCTGTTAAAATTGAACAATTAACTTCCTCTTTATTACAAACTTCTAAAAAACTGGATTTAAAAATGCCAGTATGGACGCCAGGTTCTTACTTAGTTAGAGAATATGCTAAACATTTGCAAGATTTCTGTGCCTATAGTGAAAATGAACGACCTTTACCTTGGCAAAAACTGAGCAAAAATCATTGGCAAATAGAAACTTTGGGAGTTTCGGAAGTAATAGTTCAATACAGGATATTTGCTAATGAATTAACAGTTCGCACTAATCATTTAGATTCTACACATGGTTATTTTAATGGGGCAGCTTTGTTCTTTTATATTCCTGAATGTGAGAAAAATTCGATTAGGATAAAAGTTATTCCACCTAAATATGATTGGCAAGTAACCACATCTTTACCAAAGATTCCAGACACAGAAAATACCTTTGAAGCAGAAGATTTTGATACTTTAGTAGATAGTCCTTTTGAGATAGGTAGTCATCAATTATATCCATTTGAAGTACAAGGCAAAAAACATCAATTAGCTATTTGGGGTAAAGGTAATGCAGAACCAGAAAAACTAATTCCTGATATACAAAAAATTATTGAAGTAGAAGCAGATTTTTTTGGTGGTTTACCTTATGAAGAATATTTATTTCTGCTGCATATATCTGGAAAAGGTTTTGGTGGTTTAGAACATAAGTTTAGTTGTACTTTAAATTATCCGAGATTCGGTTTTAGGAATAAGGAAAAACGCGATCGCTTTATGCAGTTAGTTGCCCATGAATTTTTCCATTTATGGAATGTTAAGCGTATTCGACCTAAAGAATTAGAATTTTTTGATTATCAACAGGAAAATTACACTCCTTCTCTCTGGTTTTCTGAAGGTACAACCAGTTATTATGACTTATTAATTCCTTTAAGAGCTGGTATTTATGATCTGAAAACTTTCTTAAAAGGATTAGGAAAAGAAATTACACTATTCCTAACAACAATAGGACGAAAAGTACAACCAGTAAGTGAGTCTAGTTTCGATGCTTGGATTAAATTATATCGTCGGGATGCTAATAGTAATAACTGTCAGATTTCTTATTATTTAAAGGGAGCAATGATATCTTTATTTCTTGATTTGTTAATCCGAGAAAAATATGAAAATCAATACTCACTGGATGATGTGATGCGCAAAATGTGGGATAAGTTTGGTAAGTCAGAAATAGGTTTTACTCCTGAACAATTAAAAGGTGTAATTGAAGAGGTGGCAGAATTAGATTTGGATGAATTCTTTGAGAGTTATATTGATGGTGTAGATGAGTTGCCTTTTGATGAATATCTTAGACATTTTGGCTTACGACTGAAAAAAGAAGATAATGAATGGCCTGATTTAGGTATGAATGTTGTTAGTGAGAATAACAAAGAAATAATTAAATTTGTTCAATATCAGGGGCCAGCACAGTTGGCTGGATTAAATGCAGGAGATGAGTTACTAGCAATAGATGGTTTTCGGGTAAATGCAGATAAGTTGAGCGATCGCCTGAAAGATTATCAACCAGGGGATGTTTTGGAAGTAACGGTTTTCCATCAAGATGAACTTATTACTCATCAAGTAACTTTGGCTGACCCTAGTCCCAGTCGTTACCAAGTTGTACCAGTGAAAAACCCTACGGCAAAACAACAAGAAAATTTTGCTGGGTGGTTGGGAGTTTCATTAGAGTCTTTTTGATTAATGCACTACTATATTTTTCTTTGTTCCTTCTCATTTCAAAAGGTAGTAGAGAGTAGCTTACAAGGGTAAGTTTTTTACCTTTGGTGTAAAAGAAGTTTGGTGAGTGTGGGGAGACGGGGAAGTTGAGGGTATTTTTGTTGAAATTTTATACTGAATAAAAGTGGTTACTCATCCCTTTGTTAAAAACTTACCCCTATAAAGTAGGGAGTAGGGAAAACTCTTGCTCTTTATTTAATTTTCCTGTATAGCAAAATCTAGCTGTTCCCTAATTACAAAAAAATTTATATGGTGGTACATAGTAATAGTATAGGAAGTGTGGGAGGTTTAGGAAGTGCGGTAAGTGTGGGAAAAAAATATATATTCTCACGCCTGAGCGAGCAGGAGAACCAAAAGTTAATGTAGCAGTATTTTTTGAAACTTGTATCATCGGAAATATTTAAAAATTATCAACGATTGGATGATAACTATTAGCTTGATGATAGGTTAAAAGTTGAGCTATGAATAGCCAATAATTGAGGAAAAATCTATGGCAGTACAACCACCTCCACCCCCATCTATTACTCCACGTCAGATGAATTTGTTGCGGATTGTTGCTTATATGGCATGGTCGGATGGACAACTGGCGCAAGAGGAAGTCGATCTAATGTTGAAGCGCTTTAGTAGTTTATTTGCTACAGGAGATTCCCAACAACAACTTCAAGAGGAATTACGGGATTATCTCATGCAAAATATACCATTGGAGGAATCAATTCCCAAATTAGAAAGCGAACAAGAAAGAGAACTTGTACTAAAATTAGGTTATGAAGTAATTGCTTGTAGCGCTCGTACTCCTGATGAGCCAAATATTAATGAAGAGGAAGAAGTTGCTTATCAAAAGTTAAAGCAGTTGCTTAATCTTTCACAGGATGTAGTAGAGCGTATAGAAACTGAGGCAAATACTGAAATTAATCAGCAAGAGGGAATAGTCGATATGATGACTCGTGGTCTACAGCAATTTATGCAAAATTAAATTGATTGATGGCAAATACAGTAACTTATTTATTGTTGCTTTTTTGACTAAAAAAATCAGGTCAATAGCTTTCCCTTGGATAGGGGATAATAAAGAATATTCGATTCAGCATTAATAGCTTCCCTATTCCATACAGGNTGAAATTAATCAGCAAGAGGGAATAGTCGATATGATGACTCGTGGTCTACAGCAATTTATGCAAAATTAAATTGATTGATGGCAAATACAGTAACTTATTTATTGTTGCTTTTTTGACTAAAAAAATCAGGTCAATAGCTTTCCCTTGGATAGGGGATAATAAAGAATATTCGATTCAGCATTAATAGCTTCCCTATTCCATACAGGTAATGATAACTGTTAACTGATAACTGAAATGACCCTCTTTTACTTTTTTCAAATCAGAAAGTAATTGAGGGTTTATATTTTTATTGGATTTATATTTGATACTAAATTCGGTTTAGACAGAAACAATAGACTTGTCGCTTTATAAGGTAAAGTAAAAGTTAATAGGGTATTTGAGATGGGACAATGTTAGATATTAATCGGGTGCTAAAAGAAGACCGCCTATTAAGGTCATTGACTGGACGTGCGCCGTAAGGCATTCGATGAATTATTACAAGCTTTTTGTGTCCAACTTGAGTTGGAAGCGATACGGCTGGACTCTGGAATTTCTACCTGATGGCAGCATAATTTAATCAGTGAAAGCCAGAATTTTCCCATTTCATTTTCAGGTTTTATTTCGCGACAAGTCTAATATTTATGAACATAAACACCTTAAATTTATCAGAGGGTTCTCCTTTTTATCAAATCGTCCTACCGTCTATTGAGATAAACTTTATAGTACAATACAGTTCAGTTAAGGATTTTTTGAAGAGAGAAGAAGGAAAGTACATGAGTCTATAGATCAATATAGTTTACTTAAAGGAATTTTTTTGTAGTTATGTAATCTGAATAACTACTATAATTGTTCCATACCTTATGAGTGTTGGTCTGATCTAAACCGTATTTATTTATACTATCTATTTATATCAAATCCGCTTGCTTCGGACTGTTATAAGAAACCGGGTTTATGGGAGGTCGATATTAATATTTTAGGGGATTTGATACAAACCCGGTTTCTATGATTTCTATGCTTTTTTATACCGATACTACCGGATTTGATATTATGTAGCATTTCTCAAGTTTAGTGAGGTGAACTTGTGTTTATTATTTTCTCTTTTGAGTTAAGCTATTTCCTAAAACTTGCTGTTTTATCAAGATAAAAATGATAAGTATTTCAAAAATGTTTTTCTTGATATCAAAAAAATATCTGTCTTTCTTTATTATTGAAAATAAAATTTAATCTTCCGGCTTGAATTCTCGGATAATTAAAAATACAAAGACAGCTAAATTAAGTATAAAAATAGTCAATCTGATGAGAGAAAAATCATGTATTAATTCTTTGAATTCTAAAGGCAATGGTATCGCAACTAATCCTACAAAAAGAATCTTAGACCAGAATTTTTCATACCACAAACCAACCAAAGCAATAATTATCAAA
>NZ_LGSU01000902.1 GCF_002260545.1 Hydrocoleum sp. CS-953
AATTATTAATTATTAATTATTGAACTCCTTCCCAACATTCAATCAGTTTGTTGTTGGGTTTCCTTAACGTCAACCCAACCTACAAAATGCTTAATTATTAATTGTTAATTGTTAATTATTCGGTAATTCTAAAGTTAATATGGAACCAATAGTAACAGCATGAGTATGAGTAGAAACGACAACGGCACCAAGTCGAGGATCGTAACAACCAACCCACGGTGCGGGATGGCATTCGTGAACCAAATAAGCATATAACCATATCGGTGCTTTACCTTCTATGACAACACCTTGTTGCCACTGAATATTCGGGGGTATTTTCAAACCTTTTAAGTCAGCAGGTGTAATAATACCGTCTGGTGTAGTCATCTCAATATGAAGATGTTGATATGGCATTCCATCAGTAGTTTGATGGGAAATTAATTTAAGTTGTATAGATGTCATTTCAGTTATCAGTTATGGGTTATCAGTTATCAGCTTTCAGTTATTAGTTTTTAGTTATTAGTACCTCCAAGACCTTATTTTTTTACTATTGATATTCTAACATGATGTAGAAGACAGCTCTTCTGCTCAGTATTTGGCCTGATAATATAGAAATATCCTCTTCTACAACTCCGTATACTTAAATATTAGGAGGAAAAAATTATGAGCATCAAACTCACAGAAAGATTTCAACAAGCATTGGTATTAGCTTACAACTTACATTCTCAACAGTTACGCAAAGACGGACGTACACCTTATATTGCTCACCTTTTAAGTGTTACTGCTTTGGTATTGGAAAATGGTGGGAATGAAGATGAGGCGATCGCTGCTTTATTACATGATGCAGTGGAAGATAGGGGAGGTATGGCAACTCGTCAACATATTCTGGAATTATTTGGAGAAACAGTTGTTGATATTGTTGATGGTTGTACGGAGTCGGAAACTATTCCTAAACCACCCTGGGAAGAGCGAAAATTACGTTATCTTCAGCAAATATCTAATGGCAGTAAATCTGTAAAACTTATTTCTCTTGCTGATAAACTGCATAATGGGAGAGACTTATTAGCTGCATTACGTCAAGAAGGAAAAATAGTATGGAAGCGCTTTAATGGAGGTAAAGAAAAAACTTTTTGGTTTTATCATTCTTTAGTTTCCTGTTATGAAGATGATAATTATCTCAAACAAGAATTTATGAGAATTATTGCTGAATTAGAAAAGTTTTAGGTGTATATAAAATCTGCTGACTTTGGAGAATAATATTTTACTATCAGTTTTGGTAAAAACTCCTTTGGTAGGGGTTTGGTCACCAAACCCCTACAATTATGTTTACTTATCCCCTACTTCTCTATTCCCTAATTATGATTAATTAGCTAACTCTTATTGTGCTTCTAATTTCAATAGAGAATAATATTTTACTATCAGTTTTGGTAAAAACTCCTTTGGTAGGGGTTTGGTCACCAAACCCCTACAATTATGTTTACTTATCCCCTACTTCTCTATTCCCTAATTAATCATAATTAGCCAACTCTTCCTCAGCCTCCAATTTCAATTTTTCTCGAATAGAAATAGGTGCAATAACTTCTCCCTTCGGCCGCCAATCTCTTAACCGCATTAAAACATTAATATCTCCATTTCTTATCCATCCCCAATAATAAGCATCTTTGGGAGAACGTGCCTTAATAATATTCAATAACTTTTGTCTTTTTTGGGGATTTTTTATTTCTTTTTGAACTAACTTTGATAAACTTTGATACTTAATAGGTTTAAATGTCTCATGTCGCACAGTACCATCCACATACCCACGGGCAAACTTAGGTTCAAATCTCATTATTAACAAATCCCGTGGCAAATAAAAATTAAATCCCCAAGCTTTTTCCAGTTCTTCTTCTACAAATTCAACAGTTGGTAATTTTCCTTTTTTCCATAACTCAGACAATTTCTTTGGTATCTGAGAATTACCCCATTTCAAAATAGTTAATTCCTCCGATACTATTCTGTCTAAACGATAATTATGCCAGCCAAATTTACCATCAGTATCTTTGCCAAAAGCAGTTAAATATTTTGCCCGACGCGCATAATGTAGACAAACCGGATAAACTATTATTTCTAGTTCCCTTTCTGTCTTCGCTCTCCAATATTTAAACTTGATTACCCCTCCCGGTAATTGATGCCATAACTCCTCTATTTGTTGATGATAATTATCAACTCTATCTTGAGTTTCATCTGACAGAATATAATCTAAATGTATAAATATTCTTTTTTGTGGTTCATCTCTTACTAAAGACTTTTGTTGAGTTGTTTTTTCCCACAAAGATTCTACTACTAATTCTAAATTAGGTTGTACAAAAGAAAGCGACTCTAAAATCTTTAATAACTCCCAACTTTGAGTCGAGGATAATTCTGAAGTATCCCATCTTTCTGTTTGAATTAGAGGAGGTTGAGGCCAGTTATTTTGTGGTTGACAGTGATATTCTCCTACTTGAGTTTTTGATTTTTGTAGCCATCCTAACTTAGCTAAATATTTTAAATCATCTCTAATAGTACGATGTACTGTCGCAAAAGGACGCTGCTCTATTTCTATAACTTCCCCACCCATTTTATCTCTAATTTTCTGTTGCCACTCTTTAACTGATTGAGGATAAATTTCTACTTTGATTAACTCTTTAATTGACTTTTTACAAATACAATTTTCGTCTGGACATTCCGTTTTTATTTGTTCTGTGGTGAAGCGATCGCTCAAAGGATGTTCCGGGGAAAAAAATTCTTCCCGGAAGTCAATGTAACCAAAATTTTTTGGTAATTTGGCAGCTAAATTCTTTTTTTCTCCATAAAAATAATTTAATAAAACCCATAGTCTAATTGAGCGATTAAATCTATCTCCTAATCGCCCTAATGCTAACCAATCTAATATTTCTGGAGTTGGAAAATAGCTAAAAAAAGTCAAAATTTAAAAGTCAAAATTCAAAAGTGAACATTTAGATAGGGGGGTAACTGTCGAATTGGCGATGTAAATAACTTTAAATTTTTGCTGTGACTCAAAATTAATAGCTGAAAACTGATAATTGATATAGCTAAGAAAGGATTTTCCCTGAATAATTACTAATGATGAATCAAGATTGTGGAAATGTTTTTCCAACTATTCCCTATTCCCTGTTCCCTGTTCCCTACTATAACTGAAATTATGTTTCATCTTCAGCAATTGTAATCAGTTCATCTGCAAGAGTTAGAGAAAACTTAGCATCCAAACTAGGAGCTAAATAAATACCAAAATTATTATCTTTATCTTGAACTTGAGAGGCTATTTTCACCCCTAAACAAATTTCATTACGAGATTGAGCAGCAAATACACAGTCAGCAAAAGATAATTTGCCAACTTTTTCAGGAGGAAAGAAAAGTTCTATCGGTTTAATATACATTTCGCTACCTTCTGCCGAAAATAAATTCCGGTAGATTAACATTACATCTGGTTCTTGAGATACCTGAGCTAAAATTTTAGACACAAATTGATTGGAAAGTAAGAAGTCTTGAACCCCGGCTTTAATTACTAAATCTGTTTCTTCCGAGTCAGCAAGTTCTACTACTAATTCTGTTGTAACTGGGTTTCCAGTTTCTTCCTTGTATTCTTGGAATATTTGCCTAATTTCTAGCAATGTTGTCAAAGTTTTAGCATCAATTTCTTCAGAATTTTTACCTTTACTAGCTAAAATTGAGATACTATTATATTTTTCGGANTGGGTTTCCAGTTTCTTCCTTGTATTCTTGGAATATTTGCCTAATTTCTAGCAATGTTGTCAAAGTTTTAGCATCAATTTCTTCAGAATTTTTACCTTTACTAGCTAAAATTGAGATACTATTATATTTATATAATTCGAGACTTTTGAGTTCTTCAACAACATCTACATTTATTTGCCTAATTTGCATCAAAACTTGAGGATAAGCTTTACGAATTTCCTCAAACTTGGCTTCAATTTCTGATGTTAATTTGTGAGTTACTAGATTAACTTCTGAACCTTCAACTACATATTTAGCGTATTCTCGGAGACAGATAGGAGTTTTGGAGTTCCAACCAATAATTAAATGTTTTTCTGTTTTTCTGTCAATGGTTTTTCTGACATCAACATAACCTAAAATTTCAGGTTTAAGTAAAGGTTCTTGGTGAAATTTAATTTGGGAGTCATCTTCTGCTAAAATAATTATTGATTCAGCATTTTTTAACTGATAATTGCTATCTGGTTTGATAATTACATCCCCATTTTTATCCCGTACACCTAAAGGAATACTTTGATAAAAATGAAATTGTAATTCAGAAAAGCTGAGGTTTTGCCAATCAACTTGAGGATGGTAAAAATAAATTTCATTTCCGGCAAAACCTACGATATTTAAGTATACTGTTGCTAACCCTACAGACCGTGAAGTTTGGACTAAAATTCTCCCTAAAATATCAGCTTCATTCAAAGTTGTTACAGTTTGAGGAGCAATACTTTTCCCTAAAATACGATATTGTGCTGAGTGAATTTCAGCTATTATTGGTGGTAGAGATGATTTTTTTTCTTCATTAGCTGCTACAGTGGCTAAAATTGCTTTAACAACTCTCGCATCCGATAACTTTTTCACATCTTGTGGATCTGTTCCTTTCGCATCATTTAAAATTACTACCGATCTAGCAACTTTAACTCCGACTTTATTCAGATTATTTATATTTGTTACTACTCCATTACGAGTAACTACCCTAGTAGTTGTTAAATCTCCTAATTTATCCCGCAGAAAATCATCCATATATTCCTTATCTTTTTCTGATAGGATGACAATTGCTGCATCATATTCTGATTCATTTGCTATTACTAGCTCAGTAATAATATCAACAATTCTGTCATTAAAACCTAAGATTAAAGTATGGTTTTTTTCTACTACTAAACTTTTACCTTTCTTCAGCAAAGTCAGTCGTGATTCAAATTCTTGAGTAATAAAAGCTACTAAACTAGAGAAAAGTACCAAGCCTAGAAAAATAGTTAATACCCCTACAGTTTTAGTAGAAAAATTTGCTTCGTCTCCCGTATCTCTGAGGCCAATTAGTTGTACAAATACATCCCAAAGCAAATCGCTTTCTAAATCTTGATTTGGGAAAATCCACTCAGAAAGGTAACGTAGACCTGTCATTAATAGGAAAGTCCCAAAAAATGCTGACACTAATGCCAGAAATACCGAGAAGCCACCCTTTGACATAAAGTTGTCAAATTTATACTGAAACTTTTCTTGCCAAGAAAATTTACTTTGAGCAGACATAGATTTTTTCTTCAAACTAATATAACTTTACACCGAACTGTTTATATATATCTGACTAGGTTAGATAACTATAAATC
>NZ_LGSU01000903.1 GCF_002260545.1 Hydrocoleum sp. CS-953
CACCTACTCCCTCTGTAGAGTTATTTCAATCCCTTGCCTTATTCAATCTTAAAGCTTGAATTCTGAAACTTTTTGCTTAATACTTATTTGACAAACAGTCTCTAAAAATATCTACTTTCGGATTCCCGATCATGCAACGCTAAAAATCAAATCAATTATCCCACTATAAAGACATATCTGTAATCGGATGAGAGTAAATGATGATTGGCCAAATCGTAGATAAACGCTATCGTTTTATCCAACCTATAAGTTCAACTATTTTAGGGCAGACATATCTGGCAACAGATACCCACCGTCCAGGTTCACCCCAATGCGTAGTTAGAGAAATTCAACTAGGCAATTTTAACTCTGAAAATAGAGAGGTCATACTATCATTATTTGAAGAAAAAATAGAAAAGATTTATAGCTTGAGTCAACATGAGGGACTACCGAACTTATTAGCTTATTTTGAAGAAAACAATAATATATACTTGGTCGAAGATTATATAGTAGGTCTTTCTATAAGAGAAGAGTTAGCCCAAAATAAACCTTTGTTGGAAGCAGAAGTAATTAATATATTAAAGGAGGTGCTAGAAGTTTTAGTTTTGATTCATAGTCAAGGGGAAACTCATGGGAAAATTAAGCCAGGAAATTTAATTAGACGAATCTTAGATGGAAAATTATTCTTAATTAATTTTGGGTTAGAAAGAGAAATTCAGAGAATTTTAGAATTAAATCAAGAACCATTAATATCAGAAAATTACAACCAAAATAACTCTGATAGCTTACTTTATATACCCTTAGATAAAAATCAGCAGGAACTAGACAAAAAAAGTGATATTTATGCTTTAGGGATAATTGCTATTCAAGCACTAACAGGATTATCACCTCAAGATTTATTGAAGCAAAAACAAGCTAANCGAAAATTATATACCCTTAGATAAAAATCAGCAGGAACTAGACAAAAAAAGTGATATTTATGCTTTAGGGATAATTGCTATTCAAGCACTAACAGGATTATCACCTCAAGATTTATTGAAGCAAAAACAAGCTAACAATACTCCAGGAATAGAAATACCTTGGCAGAATTTACAAGTATGTTCTCTAGCACTATCAGATATCATTGACAAAATGGTAAATAGTCAAAGTAAACAAAATTATGAGTCAGCAACAGAAGTCTTAACAGAATTAAGTAAGATATCAGTCTCAGTAGATAATCAAATTCTCTCAAAACCAGAAACAATAACTACAAAACCTGAAGCTAGAGAAATTCAATCAACACCACCTCAACCCAAACCCAACAAAAAAAATATATTAATTGTTGGTTCAACATTTATAACAATAGTAGGAGTAGCGATCGCTCTTTGGCAATACCAATTTATAGTCAAAGCAGAAACACTTTATAAGCAAGGTCAAGAATTAGCCAAACAAGGAAAACAACCAGCAGCGATCGCCAACTACACCGAAGCACTGAAACTAAACCCCAAAAATGCCTCCGTTTACTATCAAAGAGGCAACTCTTACTATTCTCAAAGAGCTTATGAAAAAGCAATAAAAGATTATACAACAGCAATTAAAATCAAAGGAAACTATAACGATGCTTATTATCAACGCGCTCTAGTTTATTATGAACTAGATAACAATGAAAAAGCAATTACCGATTTAACGCAAACATTAAGAATCAATCCTAACTATACTAAAGCTTATAACAAACGAGGGCAAATTTACTACGAAATTGGAGACTACAAAAATGCCATCCAAGACTACAGTCAATCAATGAGACTTAATCCCAAAGATAGTAACACCTATATTAATAGAGGAACAGCAAGAGGAACGATAGGAGATCGAGCAGGTGCAATTAGTGACTACACTCAAGCTATCAAATTCAACCCCAATGATGTACAAGCATATCATCATCGAGGTAACTCTCACTTAGAAATGGCAGAATATCAAGATGCGATCGCAGATTACGCACGGGTATTAGAATTAAAACCAGATGATTCAGATGCTTATACAAATAAATGTAGCGCTTATCTAAATCTGGCAAATCATCAAGCTGCGATTTCTGATTGTAACCAAGCAATAAAAATCAATCCTGAAAATGATTTAGCATACAATCATCGATGTATTGCTTATTTCAATCTAGGAGAATATCAAAGAGCAACAGAAGACTGCAGTATTGCTATTGATATAGACAATAAAAATGCCAAAGCTTACATAAACAGAGGTTTAGCGCAGTCTGCTAATGGCTATTTTCAAGCAGCAATAGAAGACTTTACCACAGCAATAAAAATCAATCCTCAAGATGTCCTTGCTTATAATCATAGAGGAATACTTTTCTCAGAAATAGGAAACTATAATCAAGCTATTAAAGATTTTTCCCAAGCAATTAAACTCAATCCCAGTAATGCTAAAGCATACTATAATCGAGGAATTATTCTGTATGAATTACAAGAGCTACCAGCAGCAGTAGCAGACTTTCGGGAAAGTGCTAACTTATCTTTAGAACAAGGTAAAATAAAGGATTATCAAAACTCCCTCAATATNACTATAATCGAGGAATTATTCTGTATGAATTACAAGAGCTACCAGCAGCAGTAGCAGACTTTCGGGAAAGTGCTAACTTATCTTTAGAACAAGGTAAAATAAAGGATTATCAAAACTCCCTCAATATGATAGAAAAACTGCAATAATTAACTGTTTTAACAAAAAAACTTACCATTTTAAATTATACCTAAAGCTAAAATTTAACTATTTTAAATAAGAGTTTGGGTTCTTATTTATTTTATTTAATATATCATATAAAATAATACCAACTACCAAAAATAGTGAGAGACTTATACCGTTTCACGGAAGTCAGAAGTCATAAGTCATAAGTCAGAAGGGATAATTCGCGTAATTAGGAGTATTCCATAGGAAATCACCCGTACAAAAGGCGGAATTAACTTGACGAAAAACTTTGACAAGACAATAGTTTCCGGCAATTATTTGACATTTAAAGTGGGAAACTATTTGTGACATCCTTAAAGTGAATTGGTATTAATTCATCACTTAATCTACTCTGTATATACCCTGTGCCCTATTCTGACTTAATTTCTCTTGATAGTTAAGAAAAATGGTATAAAATAAATAACATGAACATGATAGGTCAACTGCTAGATGGACGTTACCGCGTCGTTCAAGTCCTGAGTTCTGGTGCTTTTGGACAAACATACTTGGCTGCCGATACTCGTCGCCCTGGGCATCCTCAATGTGTGGTCAAACAACTAAGGGCTCCTGGTAATAGTTTTACGATTGTCAGAACTGCTCACCGTTTGTTCAAGCAAGAAGCAGAAATATTAGAAAAATTAGGAAGACACGATCAAATTCCTTTATTATTAGCTTATTTTGAAGAAAATAATCAATTTTATTTAGTAGAAGAATTTATTCCTGGAACACCATTAAATAAAGAAATTATTCCTGGTAAACCTTGGCAGGAAAAACAAGTAATTCAACTATTATTAGAAATCTTAGAAATTTTAGGATTTGTACATGGACATGAAGTAATTCATCGAGATGTTAACCCATCAAATTTAATTAGACGTCAACCAGATGGAAAATTAGTTTTAATTGACTTTGGTTCGGTGAAAGAAGTTAGTCATCGGATCGCAGAAGCAAACGGAGAAATGCAACGAACTATTGCTACAGGTACCCCCTCCTATATGCCGATCGAACAATTTCAAGGCATTCCTCAATATAATAGCGATCTGTATGCAGTAGGTATGATTGGGATTCAAGCTCTGACAGGTATTCCTAGTGGTGAACTGCCAAAACTACAAGACCTCTCTCCATCAAATCCTAGTGGTATCCTCTGGCGAAATCGCGCACAATGTTCCTCAAATCTAGCGGATATTATGGAGAAAATGGTACATTACCATTACACAAAACGTTATCAGTCTACAGCAGAAGTTGTCAAAGCGTTACAGAAAATTAGCGGTCGCCCCCACAGAATGATGGCGTCAACACCCATAAATGAAAGCAGTATAAATCCTCAAATTCAAACAAGTCGTAAGGGTCTAGCATCCAATTCATTATGGTTAGTTGTATTTGGTTTTGCAAGTTTAGGGGTGATAGCAGTGCTGATTGGGATAGTAAGTTTTTTGAATCGTCCTAACCCGATAAAAGCAGAAAGACTATTTGAAAGAGGGGTAGAAAGTGTTAATCAAGGCAATGAACAAGGAGCAATTTCAGCATTTAATCAAGCAATTAAATTGAATCCTGGTCAAGCAGAGTATTTCTACCAGCGGGGGAATGCTTATTACAATTTAGAAAACTATCAAAATGCTATTGCTGATTACAGTCAAGCGATTAATCTTAATCCCAGTTATGTTAATGCTTATTTTAACCGAGGGGGAGTTCATTCTGATAACCAAAATTATGCAGGAGCAATTGATGATTTTACCCAGGTGTTGCGCCTGAAACCTCAAGATTCTGAAGCTTATTACAAACGAGGATTTGTTTACTATAAATCCCAAAACTATCCGGCGGCGATTAAAGATTATACTCAAGTTCTGAAACTGCAACCAAATGATATTAATGCTTACCATGCAAGAGGGTTAGCTCGTGCTGCCAATAATGATTTACAAGGAGCAATAGCAGATTACACTGAGATGATTAAAATTGCACCAAAAGAGATAGATGGTTATTATAACAGAGGCAGAACTAGGTTTTTTATGGGAGATTATCAAGGTTCTCTAGATGATTACAATAAAGTTATTGAAATAGATCCTAAAAATGAAGAAGGTTATGCTAATCGTTGTAGCACATACTTGAATTTAGCAGAGTATGAAAACGCTGTATCTGATTGTACTAAAGCAATTGAAATTAACTCTAAAAATTACATTGCTTATAATAATCGATGTATTGCTTATCTAAATTTACAAGAGTATGAAAAATCTGTATCTGACTGCACTGCAACAATTAAACTCGATCCTGAAAATCCTAAAGCTTATACAAATAGAGGTTTAGCTTATGCTACAGCTAATCAACCAGAAAAAGCAATAGAAGATTATACTCAAGCAATAAAATTAAGTCCAAATAATGCTGAAGCTTATGCAAATCGTGCTACTATTTATTCAGAACAAGAAAATTATCAGCAAGCGATCGCCGATTATGCTCAAGCTATTAGACTTAACTCAGAATATGCGGGTGCTTATTACAATAGAGGATTAGTTAGAATTAATATCGGAGATAGAAAAGGAGCAATTAGTGATTTTGAAAAAGCAGCTAAACTTTATTTAGAACAAGGTCGTACAGGGGGTTTTAAAGATGCTAAATATCAAATTGATAGATGGAAATAATTTAGGGAATAGGGAATAGGGGAGTAGGGG
>NZ_LGSU01000904.1 GCF_002260545.1 Hydrocoleum sp. CS-953
GAACAAAAACGTTATTTAACTGCTGAATTGCCAAAATTGCCTTTTGAAGATAATAAATTTGATTTGGCTTTANGAGTTGAACAAAAACGTTATTTAACTGCTGAATTGCCAAAATTGCCTTTTGAAGATAATAAATTTGATTTGGCTTTATGTAGTCATTTCTTATTTCTATATTCCGATCAATTTTCAGTAGAATTTCATCTAGAATCAATTTTAGAGATGTGTCGAGTTGCTAAAGAAGTAAGAATTTTTCCTCTGCTGAAACTTTCTGGAGAAATATCCCCATTAGTAATGCCAATAATTGAAAAATTATCAACTAAAGGATACAGAGCAGAAATTCGAGAAATAGATTATGAATTTCAAAAAGGAGGTAATCAAATGATAAGAATTTCCTGCGGAATGCTGGGCAAACATCCATTAGCCATCAGCTATTAGTTTTTCAAGATATTATTGACCAAGTAAAAGCAAATTATGATACTTTTGTTTGGCAAAATTTTCAGTCACCATAAAATTTAGGAAAAGTCAGAATAGGAGCTATGGAAAAATTTTTACAATACTTTCCTAATGGAGTTGAACAAAAACGTTATTTAACTGCTGAATTGCCAAAATTGCCTTTTGAAGATAATAAATTTGATTTGGCTTTATGTAGTCATTTCCTATTTTTATATTCCGACCAGTTTTCAGAAGAATTTCATCTAGAATCAATTTTGGAAANGAGTTGAACAAAAACGTTATTTAACTGCTGAATTGCCAAAATTGCCTTTTGAAGATAATAAATTTGATTTGGCTTTATGTAGTCATTTCCTATTTTTATATTCCGACCAGTTTTCAGAAGAATTTCATCTAGAATCAATTTTGGAAATGTGTCGAGTTGCTAAACAGGTAAGAATTTTTCCTCTGTTAGAACTTTCTGGAGAAATATCCCCGTTAGTAATGCCTATAATTGAAAAATTATCAACTCAAGGATATAGAGCAGAAATTAAACAAGTACCTTACGAATTTCAAAAAGGAGGTAATCAAATGATAAGCATTTCCTCCGGAATGCTCCGCAAATAGCCATCAGCTATTAGCTATTAATTCATTGCCTTGAGAGTAGGAATTAGTATTGAGATATTTAAGGCGAATTAAAAGTATTGGCAAAAATTTGACCAAGAAATAAGGTCAAATAACCACACCATTTCAAGGGGATAAAAAAAGAAATTTCCGATTTTATTCCCTCCTAATTCAGTAGAAGGTACTGAGACAGGACTTCTCGCTGCCCATAAGGTAGAGGGAATTTTAGGGATGTAGCGATCGCTGTCTATCAAGGCTCATATTTAGTCTGCTTGATAATATCAAATAATTTGATATACATTGATAAAGTGATAATTTATCAAAAAATAGATAATGGCAAAACAAAACCAAGAGCGATTTTTCGATTTGTCGCCCAAAGAAGAAGCGGTATTGTCATCGGTTCTATACCGAAAACGTTATGGATTAGAAATTATTGATGCTGTCAAGGAAGCTAGTGGTGGGAGGATTGAACTAGGGTTCGGTTCTCTTTATCCCACCCTACATAAGTTGGAGAAAAAAGGTTTTTTGGCAGCACATTGGGGAGAGGAAACTCCTGAAGAACGTAGTGGAGCAAGACGTAGATATTACCGAATTACAGGTTTAGGAAAAAAGGTACTTCAAGAAAAACGACATTTCTTGAATGATTTAGCAGTATGGCAACCAGTTTTATGAGGAGTAAAGTAATGAAAAATCTCAGTAGAGTAGTGAAAAATTTAAAGTGCTATGTCTACTATCTTTTAATTGTTTTAGTTGATGCTTTTAATAATCGCAATTCATTTGCAAAAATATCTCCGTCACAAAAGATTATTGACCGAGCATGGAAACATCAAGATGAAAGGTTTCTTTGGCAAACTTTGTCAAAAGTTCCACAAGATATCTGGAAAATTCTGTTGTTCTGGATAGTTTTTATTTACGGCACAGTTTTCCGTTCTGGCAGTGATTTTTTCAGTATATTTATGCGAATAGTAGGTTGGTCAGTCTTGTGTTTAATTTTAGTATGTCCGCCATTAATACTGTTAGGTAAATTTTTCTGGAAACGGATAATTTATGATTCAACAACACCTTGGGATTTACAATTATCTGATTTTCTAACTAAGTTATTTGTTGAAGAACTTAAAGAGGAAAGTCGTGGAGATTTAATAGAGGCGAGAAATAAATTAGTTAAACAGGGATATTCAAAATGGTTAGTTAGTCTTATTACTCTAGTACGAGCATTTAAAATATTCTTGTCTTTCTGGTTATGTAAATTTGAGTATCTTGCCAAAAACTTTTTTCAGATTAAGTAAGTAGTATTACTTTCACAAAATAGGTAAGCATTCAGCAGTCATCTATCAGCTTCATTACCTTTAATTTTGTCTACCTACTTAGTTCATCTAGATTTATCAATCGCACCTAGTATGAGTAGGTGTATTATCTAAATAAAATTCAGATTATTGAGGAGATAATTATGTTAAACCAGAATGCAGACTTAGATTTACTCCGCTATCTAATTAATGTAATCGAATCAGAAAGAAATGAGAGGGTTTATTTAGAAAACCGAGTCAATACAATTGAGAAAAAACTCAATTTTCAAGTAATCAAATCTCAAGACTTTGAATATCAACTCAAAGATTTAGAAGGAGAAGTTGCAGAAGTTAGGATAAACAATCAAGTTTTATCTGAGAAAAATGCAGAACTCGAAAATTTACAGCATCCTTACTCAATGGATGGAAAACCAATTTGTGATTACTGGGAAAATGATTAAAAAGTAACTTTGTAAATTTTCTTATTTCAGTTAAATTGTTTCCATCTTTCCCTTGAAGGATTACTTTTTTAGAAAATTTTCTAACATTGCGCTTAAGCTATACTAATCCTAAATGATTTGTGAAAAAAAATTGTAGGGGTTTGGTTTCCAAATCCAATCTTAGCTTGGGGAAAGGAGACCAAACCCCTACGATAAAATATTACAACCTATTTATAATTGCTATATAACCTTTGGATTTCCCTTTCAGAATTTGAAATAAAATGTTTGACAACTTTTCCATTTTCTGAATAATCTCATGAAGTCTATAGTAAATGATATGCTCTAATTAACCAACAAAAATTATTCAATCAAGTTATGCTCTCTTTTATTCGTTCAGACCTTAATAATCTTAAAGCTTATACTCCTCATCCTGGAGGTAGTTCGGAAATTCCTTTGGATAGATTAGATACTAATGAATGTCCTTATGATTTGCCTGATAATTTAAAGCAAAATTTGGCTGAGATTTATCAACAGTTAATTGAAACAAACCGTTATCCTGATGGGAGTCATTTCCAACTTAAAGAAGCAATAGCTCAATATGTAAATGAGGCAACTCCTTCGGCTAATATTTCTGCTAGTAATATTTCTGTTGGTAATGGTTCTGATGAATTAATTCGCTCTCTATTAATTGCTAGTTGTGTAGGAGGTGAATGTTCTATTTTGACGGCAACTCCTACTTTTTCTATGTATTCTATTCTGGCTCAAACTTTAGGAGTTTATGTAATAAATGTGGGGAGGAAAGAATCGGATTTTGAAATAGATATTGCTGCTGCTCAGGATGCTATTAATCAAACAAAAAATCCTTCTGTAAGAGTGGTATTTGTTGTTCATCCAAATTCTCCGACTGCTAATGCTTTAACTTCTCAAGAATTGGCATGGTTACGGAGTCTGCCAGATGATATTTTAGTGGTAATTGATGAGGCTTATTTTGAGTTTAGTAAAATTTCTGTGGTTGAGGAATTAAATCAACACCCAAATTGGGTTATTTTAAGAACTTTTTCTAAAGCTTTTAGGTTAGCTTCCCTGCGAGTAGGATATGCTATAGCTCACCCAGAAGTTATTATTAATTTGGAAAAAGTTCGCCTTCCCTACAACTTACCAAGTTTTTCTCAAGCTGCTGCTGAATTAGTGCTTACTCATAGTCAAGATGTATTATCTTTTATCCCAGAAATTTTGAAAGAAAGAACTAAATTATTTAGTGCTTTTGCCGAAATTCCTGCTTTGAAAGTTTGGGAAAGTGCTGCTAATTTTTTCTATGCTAGACTGACAGATGAAGGATTAAAATTAATCGGTAAAAGTTCCCAAGATGAGGGTTTAAATAGTTTAATGCAGCAACTTAAAAGTCAGGGAACTTTGATTCGTCATACTGGTGGAGGGTTAAGAATTACGGTAGGAACTCCTGAAGAAAATCAGCGTACAGTTGAGAGAATTAAGGGTATTTTTAAATAGGGAAAAAGTGGATATAGCAGTTTTCATTAATATAGAGTACAGAGATTTGGGTTGAAAGGAAGAAGTAAGAAGGAAGAAGGAAGAAGGAAGAAGGAAGAAGGAAGAAGGAAGAAGTTTTGTAGTCTACCTTTGTGAAAACCGCTATAGATTTTTAAGAACATTAGTCTGTAGGGGTTTGGTTTCCAAATCCTTACCGAATAATTAATAATTAATAGTTAATAATTAATAATTAAGAGTTGATAGTCAATAATTAATTATTCATTCAACAATTAAAGTTAAAAGCCTCCCCTTTCAAGGGGATAAATCAAAACAATTTCCTTAAGGGCTAATCCCCTTCTTTCAAGAAGGGGTAATTATTAATTATTAATTGCTGAAAGAACAGATAAGCTGATTTTCAAAGATTAATATTTTGTCAATTCCATCAATACCATATCTGCTAAGTCTCCATTAGGCATCTGCCATGATTTATACATGATTTATGTAACTACAAAACCGAGATTTTTAAACATATTAATTTATCTTTTGTTTGATAGCAAAATTACGGCTCCAATTGTTTGAATATGTAATTCATTGAAGGCATAAATAATTAGTCGTTTTAATGCTAGAGTTCCGTATCCTTTATTTCTATATTTTTCATCCAGAATTGCTATACCAATTTCAGCAGTAAACAAATCCAGATTCAAGCCTTTTAATACTACATATCCAATCGGAAAATTTTCTAGGTTTAGATAAATTCCAAATGGTAGAGGCTGACTTTTGCGAGAATAAGGGAAAGCATAACTTGAAATTGCCTCTATAAATTCTTCTGTTTCATTAGGTTGAAAAAATGTATTCCAACCCAGTAAATCTATTAAACTTTCGTCTTGAGCAAGCTTGATTAAGTGCTTAATATGACTGTTTGCCATAGAAGCTAAAAAAAACTTCGATCCTGCTGCTTTATGTTCTTGCTCTAATAATATTCTTTCATCCATAATTCTTTTATAGCTTGAATTTAACCATGAAATTAAATCAACCAAATCTCTTGATTAAACTAATAAATAGAGTTTCTAATCAGAGATTTTATAC
>NZ_LGSU01000905.1 GCF_002260545.1 Hydrocoleum sp. CS-953
CCCCACACTCTGCTTTTTTCAGCAAACCCTAATTAGGTCTAAAAAATTGCTCTATTTCTGACAGCTCCAAATAAAAATATTTCAACGAAAATAGAATTTTTGGATAAAGTGAAAAATTATGATAAAGTAAAAGTAATGGTAGTAACTTGCCTACTTAGTTGATTTTTTTTTCAAGAAAAATGAAAAAGTGGTTGACATTAGTATTAACTCTTGCAGCTATTGGACCTTTAACCTTAACTGCACCATTAGCAAATAGCCAAGACAGCTCATTTCCTAGAGGAAAAGTAGCCTTACAAGTAGCTGACACTGGAACATTCATGGCTCGGTGTAGAGACTGCCAAGAAACTGTGGAGTCTACCAATATTCGTGATACCGTGGTACTACACAACCAATATTCTAGTCCTTATACTCATTTCATAGTTGTTCCAATTGGTGGGAAAATTGCCCTTAAGTCAGACAATGGCAAATATGTAGCTCGGTGTAATCGTTGTATCAAAGGTGGTACATCTCCTGACTTTCTAGTTATTAATCACAATAATCCAAATAGCCCTAACGCTCAATTTACTCCTGAACTACTGTCTAATGGCAACTATGGTCTCAAGAATACAGANGGCAAATATGTAGCTCGGTGTAATCGTTGTATCAAAGGTGGTACATCTCCTGACTTTCTAGTTATTAATCACAATAATCCAAATAGCCCTAACGCTCAATTTACTCCTGAACTACTGTCTAATGGCAACTATGGTCTCAAGAATACAGAGAAATATGTAGCTCGGTGTCGTGGTTGTTCTCCCACTGCTGCTGCTACTGGTAACCGGGATACTGTGGTACTTCATGTACTTAAAGGTGCTAGTCCAGCTAGTAGACCTCATGCACAATGGAACATAATTCCTATTCCTACATATTAGAATGTAGCGTGGGATAGTATCTTTTGATTGATATATAGCAAAAGGCTTTGGTTATCAAAACAGAGAAAATTTATCGTGAATATTCCGTTGTTTATCCTAATTAGTTTTAGGGAAGTCGCTATTCCATATATTCTCAAAGCCATAGCAACTGCTATATTTCATTTCATTTTCTAAAGCTCCAAAAAAAATTCCCAAAATAATCTAAGGTTGTAAATATTTAAAAATTATGATATAGTTATTCTATTGGGTGCTGCTCGGCTATAAGCATGATTTTTTATTCAACAAAAATAATCCAGAGTCTATATGCAAATATCCTGGTTTGATAAACTAAAAACAATCCTCAGTTACCTATTAACAACAGGAATCATAATTACTACTTTATTTTGTTTAGGAGGTTATGGGGAAAAAGGCATAATTTTCGAGCTAATCTCTCATTTCAAAGTTCAATATTTAGTAGTCAGCTTAATTTTGTTATTTTGTTTAAGCATAATCGGCAAAAAAAGATTTTTATTAGTCGCTACATTTTGCACAATTATCAATCTCACCCCTATTTTGCCTTGGTATATTTATCAAAATGGAATTAGTCAAGAAACCCCTAACTTAAGAATTTTAGTTCACAACCTTTACAGAGGCAGAAATTATCAATATTCAGAAATTGCCAAAATGGTAAGAACAGAAAATCCAGACATAGCAATTTTTTTAGAACCTACAAATACATGACTGCAAAATCTCCAAACATTATCCGATATTTTACCAAATTCAATTAATTCTGTTTCTCAATCTACCCATGGAATTATTGCAATTTACAGCAAATTTCCTCTCAACAATTACTCAATATAATTTTTTGCTCCGAAAAGACCTACTATTATTACTGAATTAAAAATCAATCAAAAAGTTATTAATTTAATAGCAACCCATCCCACCGTTCCTGTAAAGATAAACACCTTCAAAAAACGGAATAAAATCTTAGAAGAACTTGCTAAATACATTCAAAAATTAAACAATCCAGTGATTATGGCAGGAGATTTGAATACAACTATGTGGTCTCCTTACTATCAAAAATTAGAACAGAAAACTGGGTTAAGAAATAGTCGTTTAGGGTTTGGTATTCTTCCTAGTTGGCCTGCAAAAGGATTTAGTCATTCTATAGTATTTTATATCTTATCAAGATTTTTTCAAATCCCCATAGATCATTGTTTAATCAGTTCAGAAATTAAAGTTGTAAATGTTGAAACAAAAGCTAATCTAAGTTGAGAATTAGGTTCAGATAATATACCTTTAATTACAGATTTATTCATTAGTAAATAATACCATTTTGATAAATTTTTGCTACAAATATTTAGGTTACTGCTTAGGAGTCAGGAGACAGGAGTCAGGAGTCAGAATAAATAGTTTAGTTGATTTGATCAACTTTTTGCTACAAATATTTAGGTTATTGCTTAGGAGTCAGGAGACAAGACTCAGGAATCAGAATAAATAGTTTAGTTGATAACTGAATGCTGACTATATTCCCTATTTCATTTCTTCCAAAATGATGAGTTTAATTCATCGCTGAAAGCTGAAAACTAATAGCTGAATGCTTATACTAATACCTTTAATCTTCAATTTGCCTTGCATTAATTTCCACTGCCGAAACATCAATAGTACCAGGAGGAGTTAACCTACTAAAGTTACCTTCTTCAACCTTAAGTGGTTCTCCACAATTAGGACATTGACATTGAGTCTGATTTAAAGCAGTAAATTCATAACTACAAACAGGGCATTTATCAATAATTAAATTGCGATTTAACCACCAACGCAAACCAATAAATGCAACTACAG
The DNA here is from genome assembly GCF_002260545.1 of Hydrocoleum sp. CS-953. Classification (GTDB taxonomy): domain Bacteria; phylum Cyanobacteriota; class Cyanobacteriia; order Cyanobacteriales; family Microcoleaceae; genus Trichodesmium. The sequence goes on from NZ_LGSU01000905.1 coordinate 2,730, forward strand.
GTGCAATTAAAATCAAACCAAATAATATCAAAATAGAATTAACTAACCATCCCAACCCTACAGAACCCAGTAACCAAACAATAGCTAAAATAATTAGCCAATTACCAATACTAGACATAGTTAATTGAAATATTTTTGAGTTCCCTTGATTCACTTAAATTATCTCCTTTAATAAACTTTATTCGTAAACATTCAGCTATTAGTTATGAGTGATTAAATAATTATTATACCGACAGCAGAATTAGTTCAATTCTCTAGATTTTAACCAGAGGTAATTTCAGTTATCAGTTATTAGTTATCAGCTTTATCAGTTATTACCTGCCTCTATGGAATAAGGAGGCTTGACATAAAGAATATTCTCTTTTTTATCCCCTATCCAAAGGGAGGCGCATACCCACAATTTTTCGGTAATTATTAATTAGAACTTGCTGAAAAAGTCTTTTTGTTGAAGTAGAGAGTAGTTAAGAATTAGCAGTAACAGGGAGTTATAGAATAGGTGGTCGTTCATAATAGCCTCCTTAAACCTTAATTATTAAGGATTCATTATTAATTATTCATTATTTTAACCTTTTTCTGTCAATGCTTTTAAATTTAATCAGCAAACCTTAATTATTAATAATTAATAATTCATTATTTTAAAGTTCTCTTACTCTTTCAGTAAAAGCTCCCCTACCAAAAACCTTTAAACTTTCCTCTCGCAACCATTGACCATCACACCTTTTATCCTCTCCCTTCAGCATTTCTATACAAGCATTAGCTACCGCCTCTGGGTCTCGNGCCGAAAAATTTTAAAGTTCTCTTACTCTTTCAGTAAAAGCTCCCCTACCAAAAACCTTTAAACTTTCCTCTCGCAACCATTGACCATCACACCTTTTATCCTCTCCCTTCAGCATTTCTATACAAGCATTAGCTACCGCCTCTGGGTCTCGGTGAGGCACTCGCCATCCTAACTTTCCATCTTGTAAAGGTTCCGCCGAACCATCAGCATCTCCCGACAAAACTGGCACTCCACAGGCCATTGCTTCCAAATAAACAATACCAAACCCTTCCTGAGAAGGCATTACATAAGCATCAGCTACCTGATAATGTTTAACCAAATCTTCTGTAGGTACAAATCCTGCAAATACCACCTTTTCCCCTACTCCCAAATCTTGAGCCAACTTTGCCAAACGAGGTTGGTCATCTCCCCGTCCAATTACTAAATACTTGACTTCTGGGAAAAATTGTAGTATTTTAGGCAACGCTCGAATTGTTACATCAACACCTTTATAGGGGTCTCCCGACCAAAGTCTAGCAACAGTCATTAAGACTTTTGACCCCTGAAGATTGTAACCCTCAATCAAATCTACAGGTTTAACTCCTGGAATAAACTTATCCCCATCCACCATACAAGGTAACAATTGAAACTTTTCTGGGTCTAGATGGTTACTTTCACAACAGCGATCGCGACTATAACGACTAATAGTTAAAATCTTAGATGATTGTTTTAATGCCTGTTGATATTTATTTGGTAGTGGTTTCCACACTTCCTTACCATAAGTTAAAACTGTGTAGGGAATGCCTAGAGGCACACACAAAATTTGAACTAATGGAGCTAAATTAATATGACCACAAAAAACCTGTTTAGGTTGTTTTTTAAGTAAAAACCATAGTAATGTTGTGGCTAATCTTAATCTCCCTAACCAAACAGACTGAGTTTTCAAATAATAGAAATTTAGACTCTTAGACTTATAAGAATTTTCACAATCTTTACCATCTCTTAGTAACAAGATATCTGATTCTAGAAAAGAGTCGTCAAGTTTGGCAGAATTTGTTAAGTCTTGGTAAGCCTGAAAAATATCTCTTACATAAGACTGAATGCCACCTTCACAAGATAAAATTTCCAGAAAAACAAATATATTTCCTTTTTTTTGAACAACTTTGTTAGCCAATTTTATCTCCAAATTTTTAGATTATTAGTAAGCATTCAGCGGTCAGCTATTAGCTATCAGCTTTATTACTTTATCAAGGAGGAAAAAATAATTGAGAGATTTCAAAGAATTAAAAGTATGGATAAAAGAGTCTATCAAACCATATAGTTCATTAAAAAGCTGAGAGCTGAACGCTAATAGCTGAATGCTTACGATTATTAAGAAAATCCACAAAGGGTTTGATGCTCCCCGTCCGCTCATTCCTTAGTTGTATCTTCAACTATTTAGTCTAAATTCCATTACCTAGTTTTACCTGTATTAAAGTCACTAAAGACATACGCATTTAACCATAGCTCATCAATTCTATTTTTGCAAAAAAAGTAAAGTATACTTTCTATTCCTGGAAATTCTGGTTGATAGTGAAATAGTTTAACTGAATTTTTTTCAAATTTATTAATTAATTCTCTACGAGTGAGAGGTTCTTTACCAGTAAAAGGTTTTGTGGGAAGAAAAATAATAATCAAATCACTTGGTTCTGGTTGAGCAGAATAAAAACATTTAAAGGGGCGATAAGGAAAACATAAATTACCAGTGAATGGTTTTTGTTTTTTACCTTTCATAACTAAAGAGCCTTCTCTAAACGGTTTATTATCCTGGATTAAAATAGGAAAGTTTTTATAATTTATAAAAGCAGAAAATTCCATTATCCTATAC
>NZ_LGSU01000906.1 GCF_002260545.1 Hydrocoleum sp. CS-953
TTTGTGTTATCTTAATCCTTAGCTCAGGTATGAAAGTAGATTTTTTTTCTGTTATAGCACTAGGAAAAAGTGTGAGGAAATTGGTAAAAGTGAAATCTTTTACATTAGTAAATTTTGACTAGAGCTGAATGCTGATAGCTGAGTGCTGAATGCTTCAAGTTATACCTATTCTCTTAGAAAATAAAAAACAAAATGACTAACAAAATAGAAGCTGAAAATTTCATTCAAGATTTGGCAAAAGTAGCAGAAGTTCGTGCTAATGTTGCTCATAGTTTAGGAAAAATGTCTGAGACTTTAGAAACAGCAGAATTAGTAGGTAAACAAAGTTCTGGTGAGTTGGGTTTGGCAAGAGAAATAGAGGATATTAAGGTTGCTAGTAAAAATCTCCGAGATGGTGTATTTAGATTAATGGTTTTGGGAGATATGAAACGAGGTAAAAGCACTTTTTTAAATGCTTTAATTGGTGAGAATATTCTTCCTAGTGATGTTAATCCTTGCACGGCTTTATTAACTATTTTGCGTTATGGAAATGAGAAAAAAGTAACAGTACATTTTAATGATGGGAAAAGTCCTGAAGAGTTAGATTTTAAAATTTTTAAGCGCAATTATACAATCGATCCGGCAGAAGCGAAAAGATTAGAAAAGGAGAATAAACAAGCTTTTCCTGATGTTGATTATGCTGTGGTTGAATATCCTTTGACACTATTAGAAAAAGGTATAGAAATTGTTGATAGTCCGGGATTGAATGATACTGAAGCAAGAAATGAATTATCTCTGGGATATATTAATAATTGTCATGCTATTTTATTTGTGATGAGGGCAACTCAACCTTGTACTTTGGGAGAACGTCGTTATTTAGAAAATTATATTAAAGATAGGGGTTTGACTGTATTTTTTCTGATTAATGCTTTTGACCAAGTTAGAGAAAGTTTGATTGACCCAGATGATGCGGAAGAATTAGAAGAAGCAGAGGCAAAAGTTAGAAAAGTTTTTCATGCTAATTTGGCTGAATATTGTGTTATTGATGGTCAAGATATTTATCAAGAAAGGGTATTTGCAATATCTGCTTTGCCTGCTTTACGACGGCGGATAAAAGATAGTTTTGCTTCTCTAGAAGGAACAGGTTTTCCAGAATTTATGAGTGCTTTGAGTTATTTTTTAACTAAAGAAAGAGCAGCTCAAGAATTTCGACAAGCTCAGATTTTAGCTAGTCAAGCTAATAGTCATGTTCGAGAGGCGATCGCTCGAAGAAAGCCTTTATTAGATGAGGATGTAAATGAGTTAAAAGCTAGGATTAATTCTGTGGAACCGGAATTTAAAAAACTCACAGAAATTCGTGACGAATTCCAAAAGGAAATTAGAACGGTTCGTGATAAAAAAGCTAGAGTTGTAGCTGATTCTTTTCGCTCTTATGTCTTAAGTTTAGGTGATACTTTCGAGGCTGATTTTTTACATTATCAGCCAGATTTAAACTTTATGGATTTTCTGAATAACGATAAACGAGAAGGGTTTGAAGCAGAACTAAAAAAAGCATTTGAACAATATATTAATGATAAATTAGCTGCCTGGACAATAACTGTGGAAAATGAAATGGATGCAGCATTTTTACAACTATCAAGAATGGCTGCCCATTATGGTGCTTCCTACAGTAAAGTTACAGATAAAATTACTGAAAAAATCACAGGAAAAAAAGTTAATTCTTTCAGCGGTTATGGTGAAGAAGATGACTCTCCCACTTGGGCAAAATGGGCGATGGGATTATTTTCTTTAGCCAGAGGAAATATTGCTGGGATGGCAATGGCGGGTGCTGGTTTTGACTGGAAAAATATTTTATTAAACTTAGTTACTGTGGCTGGAGTAGGAACAATTATTGCTACAATAACTGGGATAACTTTAGGTCCGGTTGGTTTAGCATTATTAGGTTTAGGAGTAGGAGTAATGCAAGCAGACCAAGCCAAAAAACAATTAGTTCAAGTAACTAAAAAGGAGCTGGTAAAACATTTACCTCAAGTTGCTCAAGAACAGTGGCAACCAGTCCATGATGCAATTAAAGAATGCTTTGATAGTTATGAGCAAGAAGTTAGTGAAAGGATAGATGATGATATTCAATCTCGCCAGAGTGAATTAGATAATTTAGTTAAGCAAAAAGAGGAACGAGAAATTAATCGTGGAGAAGAATTAGCTAGGTTTGAGCAATTAGAAACTGATGTGTTATCTGAGTATGAAAAAATTGAGAATGTCTATAATAATTTTGTAAGAGCAATTACTTGAGGAAGGAATAAGAAAAAAATGATGGGGATAATTTCTCCAAGTTAGAGACTGGAGAGTAAAATAATTATTAACAGAGCACGCGAAGTGACTAAAATCTAAAAGCGGTAATGCTTCAAGGGATTGAAAGAAGNAATATTTGCCCTTGTATTTCTTCGGACCTCCATACCTATTCCCAGTTAAGTGTTCCCTGTTCCCTATCTCCTTTTTATATTTCCTGATACATTCAATCTCTTACTATAGAATTCGCACTTATGTTGTCAAGTTTGATTGTAGGGGTTTGGTCTCCAAACCCAACCAAAAATGGAATTGGGAAACCCAACCTTTAGGGCTTTTTTCACAAATCATTTACCGAAAAATTAAGGTATAAAGCCTCTCCATTCATGGAGAAAAAAATTCCTTTTAACCAATCATTCTATACAGAAGAGGTAATTATTAATTGTTAATTGTTGAATATGGCTATATCTATAGCAATTTTCAATAGGTTGTCAAATTTTATGGTAGGGGTTTGGTCTCCAAACCCAACCAAAAATGGAATTGGAAAACCCAAGCAATTTTCAATAGGTTGTCAAGTTTGATTGTAGGGGTTTGGTCTCCAAACCCAACCAAAAATGGAATTGGGAAACCCAACGCCTAATGCGGTTAATATCACACCAAAACTTATAAAGTATCGATCTATAGACTAATGTACTTTCCTTTTTCCTTTTTCCTTCTTCCTTCTTTCTTCTTCCTTCTTCCTTTAACTGATAACTAAATTAAAATGCAACCAAAAGAACATTACCAAAACCTAACAAATTATTTTAATTCCGCTCTAGGAATTTTAGAATTTGAGCCAGATTCTCAATTAAGAAAAGATGTAATTTCTCTCTGTCAATATCTAGCAAACCCTGCTTTTAAAATTGCTGTTTTTGCTCCGTTTAATTATGGTAAATCTACCCTCCTAAATGCTTTGTTAGGACAACAGACATTACCTATCGATCTAATTCCCACCACTGGAGCTGCAATTTATGTCAAATATGGTAAAGAATTACAAACAATAATTCAGTTGAAAGATGGCAGTATAATTAATGCCAATGGTACAGATATTCTCAAAGAATATGCTGTGCTAGATGATAACCGTAAAATGCGAGATGATGTAACTTCAGTAGAGGTTTATTGTCCTCATCCTTTTCTGGAAAGAGGGGTAGAATTTTTGGATTTACCAGGAACTAATGATAGGGAAGCTCAGAATATTTTGGTGCAGGAAAAGTTATTAACTGCCGATTTAGTGGTGCAGGTTTTAGATGCTAGAAATTTGATGACTTTGGGTGAGCGAGAAAATCTTAGAGATTGGTTAGAGAAACGGGGTATTAAGACTGTGGTTTTTGTGGTTAATTTTATGAATTTACTCACGCCAGAGGAACAAAAAGAGGTTTCTAATAGAATGCGGTTTGTGGCAGAAAGTTTTCGCTCGGAACTACCGGATAATATTAGTAATTTGTATCGGGTTGATGCTTTACCTGCTTTGCGGGGACGCTTAAAAGGTGATGTTTCTGTGGCACAAACTACGGGTTTAGCTACTTTTGAATCTGCTTTACAAAGTATTGTTGAAGTTTATGGAGAAAAGACAAATATTCAGTTATCTAGAGTNGTTTGTGGCAGAAAGTTTTCGCTCGGAACTACCGGATAATATTAGTAATTTGTATCGGGTTGATGCTTTACCTGCTTTGCGGGGACGCTTAAAAGGTGATGTTTCTGTGGCACAAACTACGGGTTTAGCTACTTTTGAATCTGCTTTACAAAGTATTGTTGAAGTTTATGGAGAAAAGACAAATATTCAGTTATCTAGAGTCCGGGCGATCGCTTCTCAGTTATGTGAAGTAATGAAGGCTAATGCTAGGGAGGTAACTAAAGAGTTAATTGCTATTCAAGAGCGGAAAAGTGAAAAGTTTGAGATTCAAAAAAAGGCAGAAAAGTTAATTAAAGAAGGTTTCCAAAAGAGTAGTTCAAATTTTCAGAGTTGGCTATATTTAACTAAGCTTTTGGCAAGGTATCAATTTGAATTAGCTATAGTTTTGGAACAGAGAACTTTTAATATTTGGGAGTCTGAAAAATTTCGACCAGAAGCGCTGAAATACAAACAAGAAATTACTGAGTGGGTAGATAAAGCTTGTGAGTTTTTTCAATTAGGAGAAACAGAGGAATTAATAATTACATTTCCTGAAGCTCCAAAAGTTTTTTTGCCACCTCCACCCCCATCAGAAACCAAAAAATCAGGAGGTCTAAGAAATATAGCGATCGCCTCTGGAATAGGTTGGTTATTAGGAGGTCCGATGGGTGCTGCAGTTGTTGGTGGAGCAACCTATTTTTTGAGTGATAATAAACAGAATAAATCGCAAAATTTAGCAAGTTATAAAGAGCAAGTGAAACAAGCTTATGCTAATGCAGCTAGNCCTCCACCCCCATCAGAAACCAAAAAATCAGGAGGTCTAAGAAATATAGCGATCGCCTCTGGAATAGGTTGGTTATTAGGAGGTCCGATGGGTGCTGCAGTTGTTGGTGGAGCAACCTATTTTTTGAGTGATAATAAACAGAATAAATCGCAAAATTTAGCAAGTTATAAAGAGCAAGTGAAACAAGCTTATGCTAATGCAGCTAGAGATTATTTAAGCCGTTTTAGCACTGTGACTTTAAAAGTCGTTGAAGAATATGAAGCAATGGCGGAAAAAGTTATTAAAGTTCCTGTGAGTCAGCAGTCACCAGAGGCGATAAAGTTAAGAAATAAACTCCAGTTATTGAATAATTTATCAGCAGAAATAAATCAAGAATTGGAATTTTTGATTGATTAAAATTCATAAAACATAAGGTGTATCTAAAGATTTTTGTTGGGTTTCCTACGTCAACCCAACCTACGCTTATTGCACTAAAAAAACCTAACCCCCCAACCCCCTTCCTTACAAGGGAAGGGGATGAATATTTCTCTCCTCTCGGAGCAGGAGAAGAGTCGGGGGAGAGGTTTTCACGAGTTGCTTAAACTGACTCAAAATCCATGACAAAAACAACTTCTGACTTCTAACTTCTGACTTTTTTAACAGAGGAGAAGTCAAACTAATTTACGA
>NZ_LGSU01000907.1 GCF_002260545.1 Hydrocoleum sp. CS-953
TAGACTTTAGTAAATTGAGAAACCCTATATATTGAGCGATTATAGGAATTTCCCAAAAAGTCTATTGATTTAATTCCTAAATCAAGTCTTTTAACCAGATTAAAGATTATCAGAATTATCAAAATTAGATTTGATATATTTGAGGATATTTGAGGAATCAATAATTCTTTATTTACCTCGAACGAAGGAGAAACTTTTATTTGCTATTCATTTTCTGGAGAAGCAATAGAATCTTTATCTTCTATATTTTCTTCTGAATTAACTTCCTGCTCTACTACTTCTTTTTCAGAACTGGCAGGAGACGTGACTGCTTCTTTTTTATCCATAGCAGTCGATAATTTTACATCATTAAAAAAAGGTCGATTAAAAACCCCAATCTTAAAACCTTCCAGATCAGAACTACTAACATAATTCCACATCCAACCAGGACTATAAAGTGGTATCATCACAGCATTATCAAGCAAATATTTCTGAACTTCTACAACTTTTTCTTGTCTTTCTTTAGAGTTAGTCGCACTTCGCATTTCTGTTAGTAATGTATCAAGTTCATCACTGTGATAACCTCCCATCCAACCAGGAGAATGCCACAATTTATAAAGAAAATTTGGGTCGTACCAAGACCATCCCATCATATCAATAACACCATTACCTTCTGCTTGGCTATTTTCTTGTTTTATTCTGGCATTAAGACTGCCAATATCCATTGTTTCTAAATTAGCCTTTATACCCACTTCTTCTAGTTGAGTTTGAAAATTTTCTAGAATCTTTTCACGGTTTCCTCCCCTCCAAGTTAGGAGAGTTACTTCTAATGGTTTATCTTCACTATAACCAAGTTCACTTAGTAGAGTTTTTGCCTCTTCCTGGTCTGGTTTAATACTAAACTCCGAACAAAGTTTTTCATCATTAGGAAACATAACATCGACGATAGGACATTCTGAAGGTTTAACTAAACCTGCTAATACTTCCTCTATCGTTTTTTTCACATCTATTCCATAAGCAACTGCTTGTCTTGCCTTTTTATCATTAAAAGGAGGTCTATAAGTAACGAATTCTAAAAATACTATTTGCCCAGTATTTTCAGCAGTATAAAGTTTTAAATTAGAGTCTTTCTTAAGATTAGAAACTTCTGTAATTGGAGGTTCCGTTAAATGAATTTCGCCAGACTTGAGTGCTGCTAAACGAGCTTCTACTTCTGGCATAGTTTTAATTACTAACTTATTAATATAAGGAGTACCAGAATTATCTACTGTTCGCCCATAATTCTTGTAGTCTGGATTAGGTTCGAGTACGAGTTGTTCCCCTTGAGTCCATTCCACAAATTTAAAAGGACCTGTACCTATTGCCCCATCTATGCCAAATTTTTCGTTGTAGGTTTGGATGGCTGAGGGACAAATCATACTTGAGTAGGGGTCGGCTAAGNCTTATTAATATAAGGAGTACCAGAATTATCTACTGTTCGCCCATAATTCTTGTAGTCTGGATTAGGTTCGAGTACGAGTTGTTCCCCTTGAGTCCATTCCACAAATTTAAAAGGACCTGTACCTATTGCCCCATCTATGCCAAATTTTTCGTTGTAGGTTTGGATGGCTGAGGGACAAATCATACTTGAGTAGGGGTCGGCTAAGAAGCGAGGAAAGGGACTAAAAGCTTCTGCCATTTTGACCTTAACTGTGAGGTCGTCCACAACTTCTACTGTTTCTATTGGCCCCCAACTATCTTTGGTGCTGTTTTGTGTTTCGGGGTTAATGGCTCTATCAATAGTGAATTTGACAGCTTTTGCATCAAAGGTTGTGCCGTCATGGCATTTGATGTTTTCGTTGAGTTTGAAGGTATATTCTTGGCCGTTGTCGTTAACCGACCATTCTTTAGCTAGGTTGGGTTGAATCTTGCCTTGGTCATCAAATGCAAGAAGTGTGTCGTAAATTTGATCGATTATTTGTCTAGATAAGGGTGATGTTGATTTGTGGGGGTCGAGGGTGTCGGAATCTCTATATCTAGCCCAAACGACGGTACCTGGTTCGGGAGCGATTACTGTTTCTGAGGTTGTGGTGGTGGTTTTGGTGGTGTTGCAGGCGATCGCTAAGGTGGTAACTATTAATGTTATTGCTATGAAACGCCAATTTTTTTGATGAGTTAATTTTTGGACAAAGTGATTTAGGGAAAACATAGGATATTTATTGTATAGTTATGATTTAGGTAAGTACACTGTATATGTANGTGGTAACTATTAATGTTATTGCTATGAAACGCCAATTTTTTTGATGAGTTAATTTTTGGACAAAGTGATTTAGGGAAAACATAGGATATTTATTGTATAGTTATGATTTAGGTAAGTACACTGTATATGTAGGATCAAAACTATAGCGCTATAGTTATATTCAGAGTTTACAAATCAAAAATTATTATTATATAAATAGGGTTTACTGAAAAAGTCTTTTGAAGGAGTAGGAGAGTAGAGAGCAGTTAGGAGGAACGAAGAATTATACAGGAGGTAGTCCGATATTTTGTCCCTTTATTCTTTTGCAATTATTTTGCCCAAAATGCTAACTTTTTCTAGCTCTCAGGAACCTACAACCAGGCACTTTTTTCAACTCCAAAAAGATACTTGCCTTTATTTGTCAATGCTTTAAGATTTAATCAGCAAGCCCTAAATATTTAATTAGTCCGTAAAAATCTTTATTATATCACAAAGCTTACTATCTATTTTTTAGATTTTAGTTAAATGATTAGAGTTGATTTGAATGTATTTACTTTGGTTAAAATAAAAGATGTCAAACTCTTAAATATATAGTAGGTAAAACTTTGCTAGACGAACAGGCAAAAAAAACTATACTGCGTAAAATTCCTCATGGATTATACATCTGTGGTGTTAAAGATGGTGATGAAGTAAATGGCTTTACCGCTAGTTGGGTAATGCAAGCATCTTTTACGCCTCCCCTAATTGTTAACTGTGTGAATAGAGAATCTAAATCCCATGCCATGATTAAAGCTAGTGGAGTTTTTTCTCTTAGTTTCTTAGCAGCAGAGCAAAAAGATTTAGCTCAACAATTTTTCAAACCTCAACGTCGTGTTGGGGATAAATTTGAAGAAGTAGAATTTTATTTAGGAGAAACTGGTTGCCCAATTATTTCCAATACTCTTGGTTATGTAGAATGTAGAGTTATTAGTGCTGTAGAAGAAGGCGATCATACTGTATATGTAGGGGAAGTAATTGCAGCAGGTGTGCATCGTGAGGGAGACCCTCTATTGTTAGAAAGTACAGGGTGGAATTATGGTGGTTAATTACTATTAATAGGAATTTTCGCCCATTGTGAGGTACAAAATTCTAACTTTTAGGGAATAGGGAGAATATCAGAATAAAAACAAATGTACCTCACTAATTTTAGAAACCGTTAGTTATCAGCTATTCCCTAATACAAAATCAAAGAAAAAGTCCTTTGAGATAATTAATTTATGGTAAGCATTTCCTGCGGAATGCTCCGCAAACAGCTATTAGCAGTCAGCATTCAGCATAGAATCATACCATTTATCAAAAATCTTGCTATATTTGATTGGCTGGGGAAGTGTGGGAGGTTAGGGGAGAAGTAAACATAATAATAAATAATTAGCTAATTTGTACTTAGATAACTTTTTTATCTCTTAAGGGTAATTTGTCTGCCAAAGGTATTTAGCTGATAGCTGACACCTGAATACTTACAATTTATGAATTCAGTTATACTAGCCTAAAACTTTGTAGGAAAATTGTCGAAAACTGCTATAAATTTAACATTTTACTTCCTGAGCTGCTGAAATAATGCCAATCTTGTAAGTGATAATCTCTGGGTAAAATAGGTATATATATTTTCGGCATACTTTTTGGAATGTAGGGCGTTCTATAAATGTTACTGCTATAGATGACTCGAGCGCTGAAGGAAACCACATCGGTACTATTCGTCATATAGTTACNAAATTGTCGAAAACTGCTATAAATTTAACATTTTACTTCCTGAGCTGCTGAAATAATGCCAATCTTGTAAGTGATAATCTCTGGGTAAAATAGGTATATATATAAACAATTGTTTGGTTGATTTTTATAGCTGAATGCCTACGTTAATTGTTCATTTTGTTCATAGTTAATTATTTAATTTAGTTATGCCACTAATTAAAGTTAAAACCTCTGTTTCCAAACCAGAAAAAGATCAAATTGATACCCTTCTCAAAAGTCTTTCATCTGGCATGGCAAAACATTTTAGCAAATCAGAATCCTATGTAATGACAATTTTTGAGTCAGATATTCCCATGACTTTTGGTGGTAATAGTAATGAACCAGTTTGCTATATGGAAATTAAAAGCATTGGTAGTATGAATCCAAATCAAACAAAGGCAATCAGTCAAGATTTTTGTCAACAAATTAATCAAGTTTTAGGGATACCAACTAACCGAATTTACATAGAATTTTCTGACGCTAAAGGTTCGATGTGGGGGTGGAATAGTTCTACATTTGGTTAGATTTTATCCACCTTTATTGAGGAATTTACATAGGGGCAGTTTGAACTCATAAATTAATGAGATAATTAATCATAATTATTCCAAAAACTGCCCTAATTAAAGATTAAGGCAAAGATTGTGATATGTATAGCAGTCCTGAGTGGATAATACCTGATTCAATATTTAGTTATAGTTAGGTTTTGGGTGCATCTCAATTAAGTTTTTAAGTTGAGCAAACCCTAAGTATTTAGCTATACTAATTCTTAATCTTGGTCAGTTAGAAAGTTATAGGTTTTAGGGAACAGGAAACCTAATAATTTAGGTTTTATAGATAGTTATTCGATCAATGTTTGCTGCATTTTCTTGAACAGGGGAGTAGAAAAGTAGGGGAGTATTGGGAGAAGTAAAGACTAAGAATAATTAGATAATTAGGGTTTGCTGAAGGGGAGTAGGGGAGTAATTTTTTTGCTCAACTATGCGCCTAAAATGCGCTCCTTTTTGATTTTTCGGGAACCGTGCAGAAAGAGCTGAAAACTAGGTAATTTTTAAATACCTAAAAAGGCTAAAATCTTTATCTGTAAATGCTTTGAGATTTAATTAGCAGAGCAATAATTAACACACTCTTGGTTAAGAATTATCAAAAATGTCATTCTGCCCGTGTTAATTACTTAATAATTAAAGTTTGACCCAAGTATATGATTTTTTTTTGCAAATTGGTATAAGTTATCAGCCATTAGCTGATAGCCAGATCATATCAAATCCTGTAGTATTGGTGTAATTAGATATCAGAGTGTGGGAAAGATGGGGAGATGGGGAGATATAGAAAGATTTGGGAATAACTTAAAGATGGAAAATTTTTTATACCGAACGCGAAAAGATTTGATATCAAATCTGAATAATAA
>NZ_LGSU01000908.1 GCF_002260545.1 Hydrocoleum sp. CS-953
GTATTATATATTCTTTTTGTATGATAAGATTAGAAACTAATTTTATTTATTGTTTAAACTAAGGTATCTATGTTGTATCACTTAGACTTTCGAGTAGAATATCCTGCTACTATGAGCCAACAAGAATTATTTGTTATTTGGAGCGAAGAAGCAGATGCTGCAATGGGTGCTAAGGAAGCAGGAATTATAATAAANGTATCACTTAGACTTTCGAGTAGAATATCCTGCTACTATGAGCCAACAAGAATTATTTGTTATTTGGAGCGAAGAAGCAGATGCTGCAATGGGTGCTAAGGAAGCAGGAATTATAATAAACCTCTGGAAGTGTGTCGGAACTCGTAGAGTAATAGCTATTGTTGATGTCGAATCTCCCGATCAACTTGACCAAATAATTATGGACTTACCAATTATGAAAAAAATGGGACAATATGTGAATATTGAGGTTACATCATTACGACCTTATGAAGATTTTGCAACAGATTTGAAGGCGAGAAAAAACTAAGAGATTGTAAGATTATAGCCTAATTTGCCACTCTAAAAATCATAAATTAATCAATTGCATCTGAGTAATTAATAGCGAACATTTTCTTGTTTCTCCAAGAGGTAGAAATTATGAATTTTCCTTTAATTATCTTGAGATGTACCTTGTTGATAATTTTTCTAGTCCAAACTTGGCTAATACATCCTTTGCCCAGTTTTGCTCTAACGNTACAACAAGTATCAAACCCCCGACAAGACTATCATGGTTGGGTGACAGATATGGCGGAAATTCTCAGTCCAAGTACAGAAACTCAACTTAACCAAATGATTTCCGACTTAGAAGCCAAAAATGGAGCAGAAATTGCTGTTGTGACTGTGCCAGAAACTCAACCCACAGCAACCCCCAAAGAATTTGCGACTAAGTTGTTTAATTATTGGGGAATTGGTAAAAAGGGTCAAAATAATGGTGTGCTGTTTTTAGTGTCTGTAGGCGATCGCCGTGTGGAAATAGAAACTGGTAAAGGAATACAGCAAACTTTGCCAAATGCTAAGGTTAGTAATATTATCGACAGTAAAATTATCCCTGAATTTAAGTCAGGAAATTTTGAAAGTGGTGTAGTTGCAGGTACAAAAGAATTAGTAACATCCCTGAAAACAGAGACATATCAGTTAGGTACAGTTTCTGATGGAGTTATCCTTACTTGTATTCTCATAGTTATGGGTATTATGGGTATCTCCAAAATTTTGAACAAAACGAGTAGGAAAACCACCTATCGTAGTCGCAGCACATCTGGAAGTGAGAAACCTACCATCTCTATTACCAAAAATGCTGACAATACTTCTACTAAAACTAGCAGCAATAATACTGGAAGTGAGAAACCTGCCATCTCTATTACTAAAAATGCTGACAATAGTTTGACTAAAACTAGCAAGAGTTCTTACAAAAGTAGTAGCAGTAGCTCTAGAAGCAATAAAGGTAAGAGTTTAAGTAGTGGCAGTAGCGATCGTAGAACTACTCGTAGTAGATCGACTAACAGTAGTAGTAGCTCTTACAGTGATGATAGCAGCAGTAGCTCTTACAGTCACAGTAGCAGTAGTAGCTCTGGAAGCTGTGATAGTGGAAGTTTTGGTGGTGGTAGCAGTGATGGTGGTGGTGATGGTGGTGGCTGGTAATAACTATACTTTTAGTATGGCAAAATAATAGTCATTCGTTTTTGAGATTGAAAATTAGAGAAAGATAGCAAAGTACATTAATACTTTAATTCAATATATATATTGGGAAGAGAGAAAAAAATAATAATTCCTCTTCCCTTTTCTTTATGCTTTACCAATCATAATAAAGTTTTTCAGCATCAAACATAATTTCTTCATTGGGCAATCTAATCTTAGGCTTTTGTCGCGGATAAAGACTTTCTACTGCTGTTGTATCTTGTTCGACAATAGTAGCTGCTGCCTGTAAAAATGATTTTTGGAAGAGAATCTTTAATAGGGGATTTTTGAATTTTNATAATTTCTTCATTGGGCAATCTAATCTTAGGCTTTTGTCGCGGATAAAGACTTTCTACTGCTGTTGTATCTTGTTCGACAATAGTAGCTGCTGCCTGTAAAAATGATTTTTGGAAGAGAATCTTTAATAGGGGATTTTTGAATTTTCCATATAACAAAATAAAAGTCTTAGTTATATTTTTAGTTTCTGGATAAACAACATGAGTTTGAGCCATACTACCAACTGGTGAATCAGCAAATAACACTACATTTGAAGGAAAACAATATTCTAAAGTATTGTTCATAACTCTAGGAATTATCTTTAACGCCGGGTGTTTTATAATTTCTCCAAGAGTATTTTCAGCTCTTGTTATCTGTTGTTCTACTTTGGCATAATATCCATCAGTTTGGTATGACTGAACATCACATGAAGTAATTTGAAATAAATCCTTATGAGTACCATTTTGATGATTATAATCGTAGTTCACAAGCATACTTCTTAAAAAATCTGCCTGAATACTCTTTTCTCCAGTTACTCCCAGAAATTCATATTCCTCAGTTACTCTGTGAATTAATTCAGGAATTGGTAGTCTTGGTTCATAGCCACCGTAAGTCCAAATACAATCATCTTTAACTATTAATTCTAAAGTTTTAGTAACTGGTTGAGTATCTAATTTACCCTCTTTATATAATTTTCCTTCTCTATCAAATTCTAGAGCATGAAAGGGGCAAGTTATTGTATTTCGTTGTTGACAAACCAAACCTTCAGATAGGGGAGCTTGTAAATGATGGCAGATATTATCTAAAGCAAAAACTTCACCTTTTTTGTTTTGCCAAATAACGTAATCTTTTCCATTTAAAGTGATTTTTTGTGGTTGATTAAAACTCAACATTGATTTATGAGCAATCAACCAAGGTGTGCCTGGTAAAATTGGTTCCATTTCTTCCTAATAAAATCAGATTTTTTAAAAAAATTTGCCCTACACTTATCTGTAGGCTGATCTTGTTTCTCAACTTTAATAGTCAATTTAAAAAAGATATTTACAGTAAAATTGAAATCCTTTACAACAAATAGTTTTGATTTGAGCTGATAGCTGATAGCTTAAAGCTATATATTACTATTCAAATAATAATTCCTTAGCTGCTTCATAAAACCGACATAAAACGTTATATAGCGACATTTTAATGTTTACTTCCTGCTTCTACCGGAACGGTCGGCAGCACTCCGTCCACAGGCATTGACGGTCAAGCCGACCGCATTTCTTAAATTAATACTTGCATTCAGATCCCGGTCTATAGNATAGTTTTGATTTGAGCTGATAGCTGATAGCTTAAAGCTATATATTACTATTCAAATAATAATTCCTTAGCTGCTTCATAAAACCGACATAAAACGTTATATAGCGACATTTTAATGTTTACTTCCTGCTTCTACCGGAACTGTCGGCAGCACTCCGTCCACAGGCATTGACGGTCAAGCCGACCGCATTTCTTAAATTAATACTTGCATTCAGATCCCGGTCTATAGATATCCCACAATCAGGGCAGTCATAAGTCCGATTATTTAACGGCATATCTTGAACATGACCACAGTAGGAGCAAGTTTTTGAAGATGGAAAAAACCTATCAACTACTACTAATTTAGAACCATACCATCGTGTTTTATATTCAAGCTGTCTCCGAAATTCATAAAAGCCTTGGTCGGCTATAGACTTAGCTAGCTTGTGGTTAGCTAACATACCGCTTAAATCGTTATTTTCTGATTAAGTCAATACTCCACCATAACCAGATNAGAACCATACCATCGTGTTTTATATTCAAGCTGTCTCCGAAATTCATAAAAGCCTTGGTCGGCTATAGACTTAGCTAGCTTGTGGTTAGCTAACATACCGCTTAAATCGTTATTTTCTGATTAAGTCAATACTCCACCATAACCAGATTCTACTATTTGACAGGCAATTTGTTCGTAAGCACCAGGATCGTTTGGTATGGTAACTGCTAAACCATCTATATAGCGATTCAACATAGAAAAAGCTGCTGCAATTAAGACTGTATCATGAATTTCCCTATCTGTTGCACCTAGATTTTTTGCTCGTTGAATATTATCTTCAGAAACTTGTTTACCATCAAGTTGCACTTTTGCTGCTATTTTTAGTAGCGCTTTGAGTTTGTCTGTAATATTTGCACTCTCAAAATTTTGGTAAACTGCATCAACTACATTACTATTGTTTTTGAACAGTTGTTTGGCTACTGCTCCATGAACACCTGTGCAAAAGTCGCATTCGTTCCGGTAGGATACATAAGCAGCTATGAGTTCTCGCTCTTCTAGTGATAGGGGTGAGTCTCCTCTCAACAGGGTTTCGGCCAATTCCAACAACAGTTTGCCTGTATCGGGTCGATATTTAACTAAGCCCATCATTCCAGGAAAGTTTGATGGTATATCTATATGTGCCATTTGTCAGTCTTACTCTTTTTCTATTAACTAAATATTTAGTTAGTAATTACTATAAAGCTATTAAATTTGCTTTGTCAAGAGTTAACAAAGCAAATGCTAATATTAATTAGCTACGGGTCAAGGCCAAGTGTTGGCCATAGCTAAGAGTAGAAAGCTTGGCCTTTTAAGTTCAAGCTAGTAAATTTGTTGGGAGTCTATATACTCGTGAATCATCCAGCCAAAGAAAAATCATTGCCTAACAAGAAACGAAAATTGCGCGATCGAGAAGCAACAAAAGCAGAAATTTTAGATGCTGCTGAAGAGGAATTTGCTAAGTCTGGTTTAGCTGGAGCCAGGATAGACGCGATCGCGGATCGTACAGGAGTAACAAAGGCCATGATTTACTATTACTTCAATAGTAAAGAGGGTTTGTATCAGGAGGTTTTTCAACGACTGGTAAGAGAACTTAATCAAATAATTCATCCGTCGCAACTAGAGAAGTTACCAGCAGAAGTAGCATTGAAAATGTTAGTACGTTCAGCGATCGCCTACGAAGCATCTCATCCCCATAGAGGGAGACTATGGTTTCACGAAGCAATTCAAAATCAGGGTAAATATGGTAAATTAAGTGGTTGGCAAGAAAGTTTTATCTGTTTAGTAAATATTTTAGAACGAGGAATAGCAGAAGGAAGTTTCCGGCAGCTCGATCCATTTTTAACAGCTATTAACATTTTGGGTATTTGTGTATTCTATTTTGATGCCCAGGAAAATCTCAATTATCTCAAGCCAGAACGGCAGCTTTTGAGCCAAGAAATGATTGAAAAACAAACTCAAGAAGCAATCAATCTAGTTCTAGGAGGAGTGCTAATGCATTCAGAAAAATCCTTTCGTTAATTGATAATGGATAATGGATAATGGATAATTGATAATTACCTCTGGTTAAAACCGTTCTTGATTGAAGATCGGGAAATATCATT
>NZ_LGSU01000909.1 GCF_002260545.1 Hydrocoleum sp. CS-953
CAGAGGAGATGAATCGTCAAATTTTCTCTTTTATTGCGTATAGAGCAAGAGTTAATACATTTTCTGAAGCACCCAAGCAGAGGAAAATTTTTCTACTCGACTGACACACCTTAAATAGTAAATTAGAAAAAAATCCTCAAATCTTGCCATAACGAGAATTATAGGAAAAAATCTAACGCACAGTTTTAGCTGTGTCAGTCTAGTAGTAGAAGTTAGTAAATGCTTACTTCATTAATTAAAAAGCTGTTAACGTTAGCGAAGCTCCTCTGTTAGCGCAGCTCCTCCGGAGGAGGCAAGAGGCAGTTCCTCCGTAGGAGGCTAGCTGACTGCTAATAGCTGTTAGCTCCGCATTCCGCAGGAAATGCTTACAACAAACTAGGACACTTCAAACTTACCATCCCCAGTCGGACATGAGAACCATCTTTGAGAATAGCTTCCAAGGAAATTTTTATCTCTGGTGCAAATTCAATTACTTCTATTTCTCCCCAGAAACCACAATATTTAGCTTCTGGAAATTCTGGATGAATTTCTCCTACATCTGGACGATGTAAATTAGCAGGAACTTCTCTGATTACTTTACCACCAGAAATAAATTCTATTGAAACTGGAGGAGATTTTTTTCCTACTACCCACCCACCAATACAAATAGAACTAATATCTTTCTTTATTCCTGGTTTTGGTTCATCTATAGAAAAACCTACTATTTCTGCGTCTTTTTCATACAAAGAAACAGCAACTTCTACATTTGTTTGAATCCTTAAACTAAAGTCTTCTTGTTGTCTAGTTAAATGAGGATTATAACAAGGATCTTCGTCTATTAAATGTTTCCACCTTTGCTTCATATCTTTAATTTCTTTTTGGAAACGTTTTTGTTTTTCCCCAGTATTTTCTACACCCCGACTTTTCGACTCATGGTGATATAAAACAGCGTGAGGTACATAAATATTTCGATAACCTTTATGCAGCATTTTTAAACATAAATCTACATCATTAAATGCTACTGCTAATTCTTCATCAAATCCTCCAATTTTTTCAAATACTTCTCGCCTACACATTAAACAAGCAGCAGTTACTGCAGAATAATTATTGACAGAAATAATTTGACCTTTATATCCAGTATCAGTGGGAGAAAAACCTCGGTGACTATGGTCTGCAACACTCCGCATTCCTAATACAACTCCGGCGTGTTGAATTGTATTATCTGGATATAATAATAATGCTCCAACAGCTCCTATTTTTTCTCTTTGTGCTTGTTCAACCATTGCTTCTAACCAGTCGGCAGTTTTTACTTCTGTGTCGTTATTTAGGAATAGTAAATAATCACCTTCTGCTTTTTCTACGGCAAAATTATTGAGCTTGGAAAAGTTGAAAGGAATATTTAGTTCATAACACTTGAAATGTTCTGGTTGTTGATTTTTCCACTTCTCAATAATAGATAACGTTTCTGGTTCATCGCTGCCATTATCTATTACTATTACTTCATAATTTGGATAGGTTGTTTTGGTAAAGATTGACTCTAGACATCTATCTAAAATATTTCCTAAATTTCTGGTGGGAATGATTATACTGACTAATTTTTTATCGGTAATTTGATAACGAACTTGATAAAAACCAAGATGGTTAGGTACGCTATAAACTGTTCCTGTTTCTCCTCTTCTTGTTAATGCTTCGGTTAATGCTTTTTTTGCTGTTTCTTCTGAGATTGTTTGATTGATTTCTACTTTATTTTCAGAGATTCTGTTGTGATAAAGTACCTTGGGAATGTGGAATATTTTTTTACTTGTTTCGCTTAAGCGGAGAATTAAATCATATTCATAACTACTTTCATATCCGACTCGAAAACCGTTCAATTTTTCCAATAATTCTCGACGATATATACACAAATGACCTGTATACATTCTGGATAAAAATGAATCGGGAGACCAATCTGGTTTGAAGTATGGTTCAGTTAATTTTCCTTCACTTGTCAATTTATCTTCATCTGAATAAACCATATCTGAATCTGGATGTTTATTCAGAAATAATGCCATTTGATAGAGAGCATCTGGGGTTAATATATCGTCAGGATTTAATAGAGTAACAAAATCTCCTGTTGCTAAAGCTAAGGCAGTATTTAAGTCTGTGGCAATCTCTCTATTTTTACTTTTTAAGACTAATTTAATTCTGTTTTCTGCTTCTATATTTGGTGTAAGTTCGTCAGCAATATAGCAAAGTTCCCAGTTGGGATAAATTTGATTTATTACTGATTCAATTGTCTCTTGAAACTCTGGAGATGCTTTTTTTTCTGGCAGGATAATACTAATTAATGGTTGGTATCGGAAAGTGTCTAAATTTTCCGACATTTTCTTTAGTTTTTCTGAGTTAGGTAAGTTTTCCTTGAGCCATAGTTGATAGGAATCTTCTTTTTCAATTATAGGAGAAGGTAATGAGGGAATCGGAACTTTTTTCTCTTCCCTTTTTTCGATAACTGGAGGAGAAGGTAATGGGGAAATAGGAAAGTTTGTCTCTTCCCTATTTTCTATTTCCTGTTCCCTGAAAGTGTTTTTTTTTGGTAATATCTTTTCTAGTTGCTCTTTAATTTCTTCATCGTCTGGATTAATTTGTAAACCTAACTGATAAAAGGCGATCGCTCCATGATTTTTCCCTTTTTTTACTAATGTATTGCCTAGTTGTAAATAAAGTTTGTGGTCTTCTGGCTTAACCTCTAGTGCTTTGTGATAAAGTTGCTCATTATCGGGATTATTTTCTATGGCTTTCTTATACCATTTAATTGATTCTTCTAAGTCTAATTCAGCACGTTTTTTTAGAGCATCTCCCAATTTTTGATAAGCTTCTGGCAAATCGGCTTTTAATTCTAAAGCACGACGATAGGGTTCTATTGCTTCTTGCCAATTTCCAGCTTCCCAAAGAGTATTTCCTAAGTTAATATAAGACCAAGTAAAGTCCGGATTTAATTCTATTGCTCGACGATAAGGTTCAACAGCTTCTTCCCATTTCTCTAGTTTTAATAGACAGTCTGCTAAATTATTATGAGACCAAGAAAAGTCAGGGTTTAATTCTATTGCTTTGCGGTAAGCTGTGACAGCTTCTTCCCATTTTTCTAATTTCTTGAGAGCTTCTCCTAAGCTGTTGTGATACCAAGAATTATCTGATTTTATTTCACTTGCTTTTTGATATACTTTGACAGCTTCTTCCCATTTTTCCTGTTGTGAAAAAATTTCCCCTAATCTTCCATAAGGTATATCGAATTGTGGATAATTTTCTGTTGCTTGACTATAAGCTTTGACAGCTTCTTCTATTTTTCCTTGTTCTTGGAAAGCTTCTCCATATCTGTAATAAATTTCTCCAATTTTTTGCTTAAATTCTGTATTATTTGGTTCTAGTTTTTGAGCCTTTTGATAATTCTGTAAAGCTAGCTCTAACTGCCCTTGCTTTAGTAAACCATCTCCTAATTTTTGATAAGCTTCTAAATTCTTTGGATTAGCAGATATTACTCTTTGATAACAAGCAACTGCTTCTCCCCACTGCCCGTTTTGAATTAATATTTCTCCTAATTTATAACTAGCTTCTACTAACCGAGGCTTTAACTTAATTGCTTCTTGATAACAAGCGATCGCCTGTTCTAATTGACCATTTTCGCTCAGAGTATTTCCCGTAAATAAAAATTCTTCTGCGGTAGCTTTTCCTGGTTCTAATCTAAATGCTTGATACAAATATTCTGCTGCTTCTACTGACTGATTAACCTGAGTATAAATTTTCGCTAAATTTCTATATGCTCCGGCAAAGTATGGTTTAATTGCAATTGCTCTTCGATAATTTTGTATTGCTTGTTCCCACTGTTTTTGTTGAGCAAATATTGTGCCGATATTTGCATATACTTCTCCAAAATCAGGCTTAATTTCTAATGCTTTATTGTAGGAGTCTAATGCTTCTTTTAATTTACCTAGAGCTTGTAAGGAATTACCTCTGATTTTATAAGCTTTGGCTTCTGGTTTTACCTGAATAATTTGCTGAGTAACTGTAATTGCTTGCTGCCATTTTTTCTGATTAAAATAAGTCTCTGCCACTACCATATAAGTTTCCATATCTTCAGGATTAATTCCTGGAAGATTTGCTTGGGGGGTTATATTATTTATCTGTTGTGTAGCAGCAGCAAGAGTATCATTACTATTTATCTGATTATTATTTAAACTGCCAACTAAAGTATCTCTCGGATTTAACTCTTGACTAGAAATTAAATTGTATTGGCTAGCTGCTCCTAGAGTATCATCTAAATTCTCTATTTTTTTATTAGCTGGTTTTAATTCTATTGCCTTCCGAAAACAAACTGTTGCTTCCTCCAAGTTTCCTTGCTGTTTTAAAGCTTCCCCTAAATTTTGATAAGCTTCTGATGAATTATTATCTAATTTAATTGCCATTCGATAACAAGATATTGCTTCATTTAAACTATCTTGTTGCTCAAGAGTTTTTCCTAAACTCATAAGTTCGTCAGGAGTCGCTTTTTCTGGTTCTATAGATAATGCCTTATACTGACAATATGTAGCAGATTTTTGGTTGCCTAAATTTAACCAAACTTTCCTCATATTGCGATAAACTCCAGCAAAATCAGGTTTGAGATTTACAGCTTTTTGATAATAGGATATTGCCTCCTGCAATTTTTGCTGCATGGCGTATAAACTGCCGAGGTTAGCATATACTTCCGGCCAATCTGATTTAATTTCTAACGCCTTTTTATACCAATTTTCTGCCTCTGCTAATTTTCCTTGTACTTGCCAAGTATTGCCTAAAGTTTTGTAGGCAGGAAAATAATTTTCTTCTATTTTTATCGCTAATTCGCAGGAGGCGATCGCTTCGTCAAATTTCTTTTGAGTTAAATAAGCTTCTGCTTTTTTATGGAAATTTTCTGCTGCACTTTCTGGAAAGTTTGTTGATGTCATTTTCTCTTTTTGTTTGANCTCTGCTAATTTTCCTTGTACTTGCCAAGTATTGCCTAAAGTTTTGTAGGCAGGAAAATAATTTTCTTCTATTTTTATCGCTAATTCGCAGGAGGCGATCGCTTCGTCAAATTTCTTTTGAGTTAAATAAGCTTCTGCTTTTTTATGGAAATTTTCTGCTGCACTTTCTGGAAAGTTTGTTGATGTCATTTTCTCTTTTTGTTTGAGCTAGTATTAATAAGGTAAGGAAGAGGGAGGGAGGAAGAAGGAGAAAACTAAATTTTTACTGACTTTTTCTGTCAAGATGTTCTTGCTTTCTCATTTTGTCAAAGTAGGGAAGAAGGAGTAGGAAGAGTTAAGAAGGAGAAAACTAAATTTTTACCGACTCTTTCTGTCAAGAATTTCTGAGTTTCTCATTCTCTTGTCTTGTGTTTTCCCGGAAATAACTAGAAGGAGTCTCGTCAA
>NZ_LGSU01000091.1 GCF_002260545.1 Hydrocoleum sp. CS-953
CGGGCTAATTCAACCTCAAAGCTTTAATTGGCAAAAGTTTCAGCCCCCTCCCACATCAACATTGATGTTCTATTTATCTATTGTTCAATAGTTAGGGCGGGCTAATTTAACCTCAAAGCTTTAATTGGCAAAAGTTTCAGCCCCCTCCCACATCAACATTGATGTTCTATTTATCTATTGTTCAATAGTTACAGCAGTTTCCGCACGTTATTATTGTCAATATGCACAAGCAAGTGTTGCAGCTATATGCTTTCATGCAACAAAACCAAAGGTAATTATTAATTATTAATTATCCATAGTAGGGGCTGGTTTGAGTAGTAATTTTGATGCTTACCCTAAGATTAAGTAAACCCGCCCTCTGGCGATATGGTTGCATGAGGGGCGGGGCGGGCGAGTGATGAATTAATATCATCTATCAAGGCTTTTGGTGAAACCTGCCCCTACAAATTTTTCAACGTTTATGAGGTAGGGGCGGTTTCCACGTTAAGTTAATGGGAATTAACCAAAGTTAGATCAACCCGCCCCCTGGCCGTATCATTCATCACCGGACGCGGGGCGGGTTTATTTAACTAACGGCAAATATCAAGGTTTTTGGTGAAACCCTCCCCTACAAATCTCGGTATTGGGTTTATCCCGATAAGTCTCCTGATTTAAAACACACTTCAAATATTGCAATTGCTGTTAATGCTGCTATCTTATGGAAAGGAAATTACTGTAATAATGTTAATTGTTTGAATACTAATTAAGCAAATGGAAACACCTAATACAAACCAGCTAATTTTAGACTCTAAAAATAAAAATCAAGACCGCATTCCCCGAATAATCTCAATAGACATTTTGCGCGGACTTGTAATGGTACTGATGGCATTAGACCATGTACGAGCATTTTTCTCCAATGCTAACTTTAATCTTCTAGACCTCACTCAGACAAACATTCCTCTATTTCTCACACGCTGGATAACTCATCTTTGCGCCCCTACATTCATTTTTCTAGCAGGAATAGGAGCTTATCTTTCTCTCAAACGTGGCAAAACCAAACAACAACTTTCTCAATTTTTGTTGCTCCGAGGATGTTGGTTTATTCTACTAGACTTAACAGTAATACGTTTGAGCTGGAGGTTTAACCTGAGTTCTATGTTTTCTGCTGCGGGGGTGTTATGGGCGATCGCTTGGTCGATGATTTTCTTGGCAGCAATAATTTATCTTCCTACTCGGATAATAGCAGCGATTGGAATTTTGCTGATAGTCGGACATAATCTTTTTGATAATATACAAGCAGAACAATTAGGAAATATTGGTTGGGTTTGGGCAATACTTCACGAACGCACAATGATTGAACCAATTCCTGGTTTTCGCTTATTTATCCTCTATCCTCTGATTCCTTGGATCGGAGTAATAGCATTAGGTTATGCTTTCGGAACACTATTTGAAATGGAAAAATATCGGCGACTTCAGCTATTAAAAAAAACGGCTTAAGTATGATTTTTGCTTTTATGATTATTCGAGCAACTAATGTTTATGGAGACCCCAATCCTTGGTCAATTCAGTC
Source organism: Hydrocoleum sp. CS-953 (assembly GCF_002260545.1). Lineage (GTDB taxonomy): Bacteria > Cyanobacteriota > Cyanobacteriia > Cyanobacteriales > Microcoleaceae > Trichodesmium. The sequence continues at coordinate 1,550 of NZ_LGSU01000091.1, forward strand.
TAGATTTTCTGATACCTTACTATCCTTTATCAATTGTGATAAATATCCAGCTTCTTTCCTGTATTTATTAATAACACTCGGTCTAGCAATTCTATTACTTTATTTTTTAGAAAAATCGAACATACGTTATTTTAAACCATTAATTATATTAGGTCAGCAACCATTATTTTTCTATATTATCCACGTTTACTTAATTCATCTAACCGCTATTTTATTTGCCTTGTCCAGACATGGTATGGAACCTTTTACTTTCTACCAAGTAGGCATCAGTTGGAAACCAAAAACATTTGGGTATGATTTACCAATTGTTTATCTAATTTGTTTGTTAATAACTTTCCTGTTATACATTATTTGTGACTGGTTTGGTAAGTATAAGAAAAAGTATCGAGGTAAGTGGTGGTTGAATTACCTGTAAAGAGCAGTTATTTACCGAAATAATTAATAATTAAGCAATTAAATAATTAGATAATTCACGCCTTGAAGCCTCCCCTTTCAAGGGGAAAAAAATAAATATGCATCCCCCTTTGTGTCAATCCTCTCCCTTTTAGGGAGAGGTAATTATCAATTATCAATTA
>NZ_LGSU01000910.1 GCF_002260545.1 Hydrocoleum sp. CS-953
TCATAAAGCCTTCTTCAACCACTTTATTATAGATAGCCAGATTAAGTCGATCGATTTTCTCAAGTTCTGTTATTGTGTAATCTGTAATGATTTCCTTCACTTCCATTGTTTTAGGAATAAACCAGAAACAAAGGTTCAAATACTGGGATTCAACCACATATAAAACGCGATTGCAAAGTTTTTTCTTGAATTCTTCCCGATTTTCATAGTATTTTTGAATTAAGTTTTTATAGTGTTCAATGCCATGATATTTAAACATCAACCATAACTTGAAAGCATAAGCTTCTCGAGAACATTGTAAAGACTTAAGGCTCAAACTATATTTTCTATTCTGGTTGTTAGTAAATAGATAATTACCATTAAGTGCTATTGCTTCATCCACTAAAACTGATTCTTCTCTAACCAAAAATACCGAACATAATAGAGGGGCTGAAAGAAATTTATGGAAGTCAAATACAATAGAATCTGATAGAGAACTCAGTTTTCTGTAAAAGGCAGCATCTTCACTAAAATAAACCCCTCCTCCCCAAGCTGCGTCAAAATGAATCCAAGGTTTCACAGCAAATTCTTGGAATATTTCCAGGATTTCTTCTACAGGATCGAAAGTTCCCAACGTCGTCGAACCCATCACACAGCAAAAGTAAATTAGCTCTAGATTTTCATCCTTAATTTTACTCACTAATTCTCTTAAATTTTCTAAATCAACTACTCCTTTTGTTGTAGTTTTAACATTAATAATTTGTTTAATTCCGCAAATTTTTGCAGCTTTACCAACAGAGTAATGAGAATGATCTGAAACGATAATAACTGATTTGTCTAAATCAGCTTTTCCTCTTTGCACGGCTAGGAATATAGATGCTAAATTAGATAAGGTTCCACCTGGGTAAAAGACTCCATCACCTTCAGTATAACCCACTAATGATAACATAATTTCTACCATTTCTACTTCACAACGAGTAAAAATTGGCGAACACTCTTCAGTATGAACATTACAATTAATGTAGCTAGATACAAAATCGGCAAAAACACCGATGGGATCTGGATAAGAAAATAAGTATTTTAAGTTTTTTGGGCTGTAAATATCTGGAGTTAAAGAAACAGTGGATTTAACAAATTTTTCAATCCTCTCCAACCTTTCTGGTTCGGGTAAACCATAAATACCATCTAGCATCTTTAAACATTGATCGAGATATTGTTCTATTAGCATCCAATTTTTTTTATAGCAAGTTATAAGGGTTGTAATTATATCATGTCCGGTTGAATAATTAGACTTTGATGGAAAAAAGGCAGAAGAGTGTGATGAAATGTGGTAACTTATTGGGAATAAAAATAACAAACAGTGGTTCTGGCTAGCAATTGATATAGGAACGAAAGAAAAAGATTATCGGAATTTGATATAATTCTATTTTTACAACCTACATGACTTCCGTAGATGGGTTTCCTCAATATGTTGCCAACCATAGGAAAAATGACTATATTCACTATCTCCCCATATCCCTATATCCCCACCTAATATTTAAGATGATACAAAGAAATAAGTCTAAAATTCTGTAAAATTCTCAATATACTAACAGAAAAATCTAAAATCTAAATGGTTGAAGCAAAATCCTATAAAGACACCGTAAACCTGCCCCAAACTAACTTTAATATGAGGGCAAACTCAGTCACCCGTGAACCAGAACTACAAAAGTTTTGGACAGAATCACAAATTTATGAACGTCTCTCGGAAAGTAACCCAGGGGAAATATTTACCCTACATGATGGCCCACCTTATGCAAATGGCGACCTACATATTGGCCATGCCATGAATAAAATTCTTAAAGATATTATTAACCGCTATCAAATTCTTCAGGGGCGAAAAGTGCGTTATGTTCCTGGTTGGGACTGCCACGGTTTACCCATCGAATTAAAAGTTATTCAAAATCTTAAATCAGCAGAAAGGGCAAAACTTACACCCATAGAATTACGTCAAAAAGCTAGAGATTTTGCTCTGGAAACTGTGGACAAACAACGTGAGTCATTCAAACGTTATGGGGTTTGGGGAGACTGGGAACACCCCTACATGACTCTCACCCCAGAATATGAAGCTGCTCAAATTGGGGTATTTGGCAAAATGGTTTTGAAAGGCTACATTTATCGTGGTCTCAAACCTGTACATTGGAGTCCAAGTTCTAAAACTGCTCTTGCAGAAGCAGAACTGGAATATCCTGAAGGTCACACATCTCAGAGTATTTATGCTGCTTTTAAAATTACTAAGTTGGCAAAAGCAGTTGAAAAGTCTCTCAAACCTTATCTAAAAAAACTCTGGGTTGCTATCTGGACGACAACACCTTGGACGATACCTGGAAATTTGGCAGTTAGTGTTAACCCAGAACTTGATTATGCTGTTGTCAAACCTGATGCTGACTATGCAATGGGAAAAGACAAATTATTCATAGTTGCAGCAGAAGCAGTCGAACGTTTGTCGGCAACTCTCGGCACAACTTTAACACCTGTAGCGACAGTTAAAGGTCAAGACTTAGAAAACTGCACTTATCAACACCCACTGTTTGAGCGAGAAAGTAAAATTCTCATTGGCGGCGACTACGTTACTACTGACTCAGGTACAGGTTTAGTTCACACCGCTCCAGGTCACGGTCAGGAAGACTATATTGTAGGGCAACGTTATAGTTTACCAATTTTGTCGCCTGTGGATGGCAATGGTAAATTTACTGCCGAAGCAGGAGAGTTTGAGGGGTTGAATGTATTAAAAGAGGGAAATGTTGCCATTATTGAAGCACTGCAAAATGTTAATTCTCTCCTGAAAGAGGAACCCTACGAACATAAATATCCCTACGACTGGCGCACCAAAAAACCAACTATTTTCCGAGCAACCGAACAATGGTTTGCTTCCGTTGAGGGTTTCCGGGATGAAGCAGTCAAGGCGATCGCTGATGTGAACTGGATACCCGCTCAAGGAGAAAACCGCATTACACCAATGGTGAGCGATCGCTCTGACTGGTGTATTTCTCGACAAAGAAGTTGGGGTGTACCTATTCCTGTCTTCTATAACGAACAGACTGGGGAACCTTTACTGAATGAGGATACGATCGCTCATGTGCAAAAAATTATTGCCGAAAAAGGTTCTGATGCTTGGTGGGAAATGTCGGTGGAGGAGCTTTTACCAGAAAAATACCGTAAAGATGCTGACAAGTATCAGAAAGGTACAGATACAATGGATGTTTGGTTTGACTCTGGTTCATCTTGGGCAGCAGTTGCTCAACAAAGGGAAGGGTTAAAATATCCAGTTGATATATATTTGGAAGGTTCCGACCAACATCGCGGTTGGTTTCAGTCAAGTTTGCTCACCAGTATTGCTACTAACGGTGTTGCACCATATAAAACAGTTTTGACTCACGGGTTTGTGCTTGACGAAAACGGTCGCAAAATGAGTAAGTCTCTGGGAAATGTGGTAGATCCATCAATAGTTATTGAAGGTGGCAAAAACCAAAAACAGGAACCTCCTTACGGTGCAGATATTTTGCGTTTGTGGGTTTCCTCCGTAGACTATTCTTCTGACGTACCCCTCGGTAAAAATATTCTCAAGCAAACAGCAGATATTTATCGCAAAATTAGAAACACGGCGCGGTTTTTGTTGGGGAATATCCATGATTTCGATCCAGCAAAAGATGCTGTTGCTTATGAGGAAATGCCAGAGTTAGACCGTTATATGTTGCATCGGATAACAGAGGTGTTTGCTGAAGTCAAGGATGGTTTTGATAAATTTCAATATTTCCGCTTTTTCCAAACAGTTCAAAATTTCTGTGTCGTTGACTTATCCAACTTTTATTTAGATATTGCCAAAGACCGACTTTATATTAGTGCGACCGACGCTTTCAGACGGCGCAGTTGTCAGACAGTCTTAGCTATAGCTGTAGAAAACTTAGCCAAAGCGATCGCTCCTGTTTTACCTCACATGGCGGAAGATATTTGGCAAAATCTTCCTTATCCGACTCCCTACAAATCTGTATTTGAGTCTGGGTGGGTAAAATTAGAGTCAAAATGGCATAACCCAGAATTAGTTAAATTATGGGAAGAGTTACGAAAAACTCGCACTGAAGTTAACAAAGTATTGGAAAAAGCAAGGGCAGAAAAATCTATCGGTGCGCCTCTAGAAGCAAAGGTATTATTGTATGTAAAAGATACTGAATTGCGAGAGCAAATGGAATCTTTTAACCTTACTGCTGAAGGAGAAAAAAGTCAGTCAGAATTTCTAGAAGCTAAAATCGAAACTGAACCAGAAATAACAGAAAATACAACTCCTAATAATCCGCCAAAATCTGGTGATAATTTTGCTCAGACTCAGGATTTTTTATCAGACTTTCCTGATATTTTGAGCAAAGTATTTAGTGCATATCAAAAAGCATTAGGGGGAGTATTTTTTGTTGTTATATTATTGTTATTGATCAGAGTGACACTAACAGTAGTAACAACAATCCACCAAATACCCGTAGTAAATTCCATAATGGAATTGGTAGGAATTATTTACACAATTCGCTTTGTTACTCATAATTTGTTGTTGACTAAAACTCGGCGAAGTTTGTCAGAAAAAATCAAATTTACTGCTGAAGATATATTAGGTAAAGGAGCTTTATCACCGAAACCGAAAAAATCAACAGACAATACAGTTAAACAGTCAGCAACCTTAGTATCTCCAGAAGGAGTTTTTGTACCTCCTAAAAAAGTAGATTTACCCCCTGTTCCACAAGTAGTAGAAACAGAAACTTTACCTCAGCAACCAAAAAATATTAAAGCCATGATGACTGGTAATGGAGTTGATGAATTACGTTATCTGTTTATTACTTCTCAAGTAGAATTATTAGAATCTCCAGAAGCTCTAGAAAATCTTGAATATAAATCTATATCAGATTCTTTAGGTGTAGGAGTAGTCAAAGCAGATGGCGAGAAATGCGATCGCTGTTGGAATTATTCTACTCATGTCGGTGTCTCCTCAGAAGACCCGACTATTTGTGAACGTTGTGTTGCTGCTTTAGCAGGAGAATTTTAACCGTCTTTGAGAGAGGTAAAATGATAACCTTGTAGGGACGTTCCATGCAACGTCCCTACTTTGTTGTCTACTTAAATAAAAATCGCCCCTACTGTAGTCTACTGTGCAGGAAAACCGCTGTAATTCTTCAGCAGTAGGAGCATCTTGCTCCTGTATGTGAGGGTTAATTACTGAAGCCAAATAATTGGACAAAGTTAGACAAATATTAATAAATATTGAAGAACTGCTGATTATCTGCTATCATAAATTAAAATTAGGCTAAAAAATCAAAGACTTTTTTTCATGGTTTACCAGTTCAAATGCAATCAATCAAGACCAAGTTAAAAGTTAACAATTACCAAAAAACAATACTTGCCA
>NZ_LGSU01000911.1 GCF_002260545.1 Hydrocoleum sp. CS-953
GTTATAAGTGGATAAATATTCAGGTAAATAAATTGTGTGTGGTCCACTATAATTATGTTTATGTAGGATAAAAGGTTCTAGGAATATCTTGCTCCCATTTCAGATATTCCTTTTTTATGCTTCTAAAATTCCTACAATAATCTGGAGTAACTCTAACAAGTCTGTGGGAACTCTATACAAATTTATATCTTGTATAATTTTGTTTTTTTGAGTATCAAGAACATCAAATTGCCAAATATTGCCCATTGATACTGCACCATATAACATAGAATAGCTGGCAAATTCTGCTTGCTTTACAGCGATCAATTCTACTGCAAGCTCTGTGAAACCTCTTTGTAAGTCAGCATTTTTAGCTTCGACAACCAAAAACTGATTTTGGGTTTGGAGAAAATAATCTAATTCACCTTTTAATTGTTCGCTAACTTTTAAAGAATAACTCACCTTAATTTTAGCTTGGGTGTAATGAATTAATTCCATCAAAACGGGAGCAATAAGAAACTCCCGTCTAGCCATTTCGCTAGTTAAACTGACATAGGGTAAAATCTCTTCCAAGCGTTGTTTTAAACTCTCTAACCGTTCCAGTTGACGATGGGTTTGGGGTAAAGTAAGCGATCGCGATTCATACCCGTAGCCAAAATAAGATAGAATGTCGTCAGGTTCAGAGTTTAATCTAAAATAGTCAGCAAAGGTATTAAGACTGAGTTGGGTCAATAACCGAAATTATAGACATATAACATAAATTATCTATATACAAAATCAAAATTTCTGCTGTGATTAAATTTTAGTAGATTTAGATAATATTAGGAAATCTTCAATAAAAGTTTCCTCCATTTAGATATAGGTTGTACAAATAAATACACCTACAAGTGTAGCTCCAATTGCGGTTGCAATAATATTTAATATATACTGAATAATCATTTTACAATCTGACCAAATTTATGCAGATCAACATTAAATCGTTAAAAATGCGTTTTTACGGAGCTAAAGACATAGACTCCATAGCTCAATTGAGTAAATTTTCCGAGCAAGAACGTCTAGGAATGAAAGCCGTCGCCCAAGTTTTACCCTTCCGAACTAACAATTATATAGTGGAACAATTAATTGATTGGAATAATATTCCTGACGATCCAATTTTCCGACTGACTTTCCCTCATCAAGAAATGCTAGACTCACAGGACTGTAATCAAATTGTTCAGCTTTTAACAGAAAATGCTCCTAAAGCTGTTTTAAAAGAGGCAGCTAACAAGATTCGTCGGCGACTCAATCCTCATCCGGCAGGACAAAAAGAGTATAATGTTCCTACCTTCAATGGCGAACCTGTCCCTGGAATTCAGCATAAATATCAAGAAACAGTCTTAATTTTTCCGACTGCAGGGCAAACTTGCCATGCTTATTGTACTTTCTGCTTTCGCTGGCCTCAATTTGTGGGACTTGATGACTTAAAATTTGCTACCCGTGAATCAGGAATCTTTCAACAATACCTGCAACAACATCAAGAAGTCAGTGATGTCTTGCTAACAGGGGGCGACCCGATGACCATGAAAGCATGGCAACTGGCCCTGTATATTGAACCTTTACTCGAACCAGAGTTTGACCATATCCAAACAATTCGGATTGGGACAAAATCTATTTCCTTCTGGCCTTATCGTTATGTCANTTTGCTACCCGTGAATCAGGAATCTTTCAACAATACCTGCAACAACATCAAGAAGTCAGTGATGTCTTGCTAACAGGGGGCGACCCGATGACCATGAAAGCATGGCAACTGGCCCTGTATATTGAACCTTTACTCGAACCAGAGTTTGACCATATCCAAACAATTCGGATTGGGACAAAATCTATTTCCTTCTGGCCTTATCGTTATGTCACTGATGAAGATGCTGATAATACGTTGCGCTTGTTTGAAAAGATAGTCCAACGGGGCAAGCATTTGGCGATAATGGCTCACTACGAACATTGGAAGGAGTTGGATACCCCAGTTGCTCAAGAAGCAATTCGACGGATTCGCTCTACAGGGGCGCAAATCCGCACTCAAGCACCATTAGTACGCCACATCAATGATTCGGCAGAGACTTGGGCGAAAATGTGGCAAATGCAGGTGAGTTTGGGTTGTATTCCTTACTATATGTTTGTAGAGCGACAAACAGGTGCGAAAGACTATTTTGAAATTCCCTTGGTCCAGGGTTGGGAAATTTNCAAGAAGCAATTCGACGGATTCGCTCTACAGGGGCGCAAATCCGCACTCAAGCACCATTAGTACGCCACATCAATGATTCGGCAGAGACTTGGGCGAAAATGTGGCAAATGCAGGTGAGTTTGGGTTGTATTCCTTACTATATGTTTGTAGAGCGACAAACAGGTGCGAAAGACTATTTTGAAATTCCCTTGGTCCAGGGTTGGGAAATTTATCGAGAAGCTATACAACAGGTGTCTGGTTTGGCGAGAACCGTAAGAGGTCCAGTAATGTCAGCGTTGCCTGGAAAAGTAGCTATTGATGGTGTTACTGAAATTGCTGGAGAAAAGGTTTTTGTATTGTCATTTTGGCAAGCTCGCGAATCTGACTGGTGCAAGCGACCGTTTTTTGCTGGTTTCGATGCAGATGCTACTTGGTTGAACGATCTTAAACCTGCTTTTGGGGAGGATAAGTTCTTTTANACCGTAAGAGGTCCAGTAATGTCAGCGTTGCCTGGAAAAGTAGCTATTGATGGTGTTACTGAAATTGCTGGAGAAAAGGTTTTTGTATTGTCATTTTGGCAAGCTCGCGAATCTGACTGGTGCAAGCGACCGTTTTTTGCTGGTTTCGATGCAGATGCTACTTGGTTGAACGATCTTAAACCTGCTTTTGGGGAGGATAAGTTCTTTTATGAGAGTGAGCTTGAGGAAATTTTGACCCGAAGGTCATTGAAAGACTAGATTTTTAAAGCTTATTTCAACCCAGCGTTGCTGAATCAAGGTATGAAAATAAAAACTTAATAATCTCAAGTATTTGTCATTCAATAGTTTACCGTTAGCGGTAGCAATGCAAAGCATTATTGTCAACAAATACAAATCATACCGAAAATCAGCAACACCATTATCTGAAATTTTGGGATGTTCCAGTTCTTTATAGAACCCATTTGGTATCTATGATCGGCAGTGTGGAGAGTGTGGGAGGTGTGGGGGGCTTACAAGGGGTTTTTTACCTTTGATGTCAAAGAAGTGTGGGGAGTGTGGGACCCACCCCTAACCACTCCCAGGAGGGGAAGTGTGGGGAGAGGGAGAAGTTTTGAGGGATTTATTGTATAAAAAAGTACATTGACTGTGGAAATTTTATACTGAATAAAAGTGATTACTCACCTCTTTATTGACATACTCCCGACGTTACCCTTACGGGACAACGCGGGATTCTTCAGTCTGGGAAACCCTGACCGCTGTTTAGACAGAGGTGATGTCNCTTATGAAGGTATCCAAATCTTGGCCCTGGCTTTCATCCCGACGCTCCCCTCCGGGAGAGCGCGGGACTTCCCGCCAGGGAAGTTAAAAACCTACCCCTGTAAGGGTGTGGGGAGAGAGGAAAGTTTAGGGAGATGTAGTATTGGAGGTATTGGGAGTATTTTTTACCGAATAATTCAGGACTTACGCAAAGGTACTATGTATAGAGTTAAAAAACTATTCCGTAATAGTTTTGAGCGCTATATATAGCGTCTCTGCGTAAGTTTTATAATTAATAATTATTAATTAAATAATTCAGCTTTATTAGTCTCCCCTTGGCTGCGCCGCGAGCTGTCGCTCTACAAGGGGAAAAAAAGTGTTAGGATATTTCCTTATATCCCACATTCCGTTTTATTAGCCTCCCCTTGGCTGCGCCGCGAGCTGTCGCTCTACAAGGGGAAAAAAAGTGCTAGGATATTTCCTTATATTCAATTCCCTTACGGTTTTAACCACCAGGTAATTATCCATTAATGAACAATTTCTCTAGCTAGCCTAATTCTCACAGAGAATTCCACTCCTCAAAAATCAACATCTGTGGTATTGATACATTATAGACATAAACAATAATCAAAAATCATGCTCCGGTATCCTAGNGCTAGGATATTTCCTTATATTCAATTCCCTTACGGTTTTAACCACCAGGTAATTATCCATTAATGAACAATTTCTCTAGCTAGCCTAATTCTCACAGAGAATTCCACTCCTCAAAAATCAACATCTGTGGTATTGATACATTATAGACATAAACAATAATCAAAAATCATGCTCCGGTATCCTAGTATATACATCAATTCTTTCCCCCCTAATCCCTATTCCCTATTCCCTACTCCCTCTTTTCTGGAGATACCAAATAGCTTCTATAGATATTCACAGCGATCGCTATTTTCTAAAATCATATCAAATCCGCTTAATTCGATATAAAAAAATGTTCCATCTTCAGTCATTGCCAAATCTTTCTAAATTCTCTTCCCTCCGCCCCTCCTGTACGGGCGAATGGCCATTTGCCCCTACTACTCCTGACTCCTTATCTAATTACACCAATGCTACCGGATTTGATATCATACCTTAATTCACCAAAACCCAATTTAATACAGCAGTTTTCATTTNCAAATCCGCTTAATTCGATATAAAAAAATGTTCCATCTTCAGTCATTGCCAAATCTTTCTAAATTCTCTTCCCTCCGCCCCTCCTGTACGGGCGAATGGCCATTTGCCCCTACTACTCCTGACTCCTTATCTAATTACACCAATGCTACCGGATTTGATATCATACCTTAATTCACCAAAACCCAATTTAATACAGCAGTTTTCATTTGGGTAGACCACAGTAGGGACATTCCATTGAAATGTCTCTATAAGGTTTTGTTTGTGACTATGTGGTTTATCAATCTGAAAAGTGCTATAATTTAATCTAATTAAAGGAAGTAAAAATGATTCGACAAGAAGATGTTAAAATTCTTTTCAAAGAGGAACAAGCACTGAAATACGACCGAAAAGATTATCTAAAATTTCACGAAGAACTTTCATCAAAAGACCGAGAAATTACTATTTTATTTCAAGATCAACCAATTTTTGATGTTCTAGTTCCTAAAGGAGTTTTTAACCCCTATGGTGGTATAGCCGCTCAAGCTTTTATGAGCGGTATTTTAAACAAAATAATTGATGCCAAGGGCAAAAGGGTACTCGATCTCGGATGTGGTTGTGGAGTTATTGGTTTGTGTTGCCTTTTTAAAGACAGTAATAAAGTGGTGTTTTCCGACCTTCATCCCAATATTATGCCACTAAAAAATAATCTTCTAATTCGAGAACAAGATGAGGTGAAGGTACAAGATTTATGTGTGGAAGAAAAAGACCAATCATATGATTTAGTTTTTATGTCGTTTCCCAGTCGTTCGATCGATCGCCAGATGGAAGCAGATTCCTACGAAATAGGAAT
>NZ_LGSU01000912.1 GCF_002260545.1 Hydrocoleum sp. CS-953
AAGCTGAAAAATCGGCACTGATATGGCTAATTTCTCTATTTTCTGATCCTAAACATCTCTAGTTCTCCTTAAATTGTTAACTCATTTAGGCTTTGAAACAGCCCTGCCCCTTGGATAGGGGAAAAAAGCGGTCGTTTCGGCGCTTGAGCCGACATGAATGCGGAGCATGACCTAGGATGGGATGGCGTTTTGCTTCGCAACATATAAAGCAAAGCGGGTCCGTAGGAGCGGGTCTCCCGAAGAGTGCAGAGCCACTCCGAAGTGAGCCATATCCAATCGACCAAGAAAAGAAATAATATTTCCTGATCTTCAATCTGATGGTTTTAACCAGAGGTAATTATCAATTATCAATTAATGAAACATCTATACAAACTTAATTTTTATAATTATAAATAACACAGAGAATCGGAATAGGTAAACAATTTTGCTTAGGTACTTACTAATTTAATAAGTGTTTGTAAAAAATAGTATAAGTAAGCAAGAGGTAAGAAGGAAGAAGGCTTTATTTATCTAGGATAGAAGGAATAAATATTGAAAAAAAGGGGAAATAATAGAACTAGCTGTCTCAAATGAATTGTAGCAGATATTTTTCAGCATCTGCGTTCGAGATTCTATTTTTGTCGCCTTCTTTTTTCATGCTTAGTGTGAAAAAATACCGTACATCATTCATAATAAAAGTGCTATAACTTTTTTGAATTCTTCTCGATCAAAAAAATCATCTTTTGATAAAAGATAATGCTAAATCGACTGAATAGACGGAAATTTTTAATCAATAACGCTCTAGGTATAACCTCAGCTTTACTACTCAAAGCTTGCCAGAATCAGAATAATTTAACATCAAAAAATGAACCAGAAATTATCAAAGTCGGTATATTACATTCATTAACAGGCACAATGGCAATTAGTGAAAAAAATGTTGTAGATGCCGAATTATTAGCAATTGAAGAAATTAACAAATTAGGAGGTGTATTAGGAAAAATAATCGAACCAATTATAGAAGATGGAGCTTCAGATTGGCCAATGTTTGCTGAAAAAGCAACTAAATTAATTAAAGAAGATCGAGTAGTAACAGTATTTGGTTGTTGGACATCAGCTAGTAGAAAAGCTGTTTTACCTGTATTTGAGTCACAAAACCATTTGCTTTGGTATCCTGTACAATATGAAGGTCAAGAATGTTCTAAAAATGTATTTTACACAGGTGCAACACCAAATCAACAGATTGAACCTGCGGTTAAATGGTTGTATGAAAATAAGGGTCAAAAATTTTTTTTAATTGGTTCTGACTATGTTTTTCCTCGGACAGCCAATGCTATAATTCAAGCCAAAATATCTAATCTTGGAGGGGAAATATTAGGAGAAAATTATATTCCTCTAGGCCGTAAAGAATTTAAAGAAATTATTGCAGAAATTATCGCCAAATTACCCAACGGTGGCGTGATATTCAATACTCTAAATGGTGATAGTAATATAGCATTTTTTAGAGAATTAAGTGCTGCTGGTTTAAGACCTAATAAATATCCCGTTATGTCTGTAAGTATTGGTGAAGCTGAGGTCAAAGAAATTGGCATAGAATATCTCATTGGTCATTATGCAGCCTGGAATTATTTTATGACTGTTGATACTCTAGAAAACCAAAAATTTATCCAAAAATTCCAAGAAAAATATGGAAATAATCGAGTTATTAATGACCCAATGGAAGCTGCTTATATAATGGTTTATTTATGGAAGCAAGCAGTTGAAAAAGCAGGTACAGCGAATGATTTAGAAAAAGTAAGTCAAGCTGCTTTAGGTCAAACTTTTAATGCGCCTCAAGCAAAGGTAAAAATGGAAAATAATCATCATCTTTCTAAATATTTTAGAATCGGTGAAGTGAGAAATGATGGTTTATTTGAGATAATTTTTTCTACACCGGAAACTATTCAACCCGAACCGTGGAATGAGTTATTACCTGAGACTAATGGTAGAATTTGTCAATATTGACCAATAAATAAGCCTACAGGAGTAAAACTGTTAGTTGGACTGGTGAAATTATTAATAATTTAGGTGGCAAAAAAGTTGTTTTTGGTAGTAATGGATTTCGACTTGACCGTGATTTAAACGGCGCTCGCGGAATCTTTATTAAAAGCGTGGTAGAACATCCTTCTATCACTTTGGGAGATACCCCCTCAATAAGTTAATCTTATTGTGCATTGTTAGCTTTTGTTAACAAAATAGTATCGGCTTCAAGCCTCCTCTTGGCTGCACCATCTACTGTACAAGGTTAGGACTTACGGAAAGACCATGTATGTAGCGTTCAAAACTATAACGTTATAGTTTTTTAACTCTATATATATTATATATATAAACTATAGTACCTCTGCGTAAGTCCTCATAAAAAAGAAAATTCCAGATTTTCAAGCCTCCGACTTCAAGGGGAGGTACTGATATAAGTCATAGATTACTTTTGACTTTTGACTTACACATAGAGCTATAGAATGGTCAAATCTTTGCCCACCCAACGCTAATTTTTGGTCAATATACTTTACAATCAGCAATATAACTAAGGGAATAAAATAGGATTTCATACCATTATTGGGACAATCCAGCCTCAGCTAAGGGCCAGCCTATCAGTTATCAGTTATCAGTTATCAGTACCACTTGCTGAAACTTAGAGACTTGAAATACTGAAGTTGATTTTCTCTTGGTCGGATTAGATATGGCGAAGTCTCCTCCCCATCTCACCCTACGGGAAGCTCGGCTTTTCATGTCGGCTCAAGCGCCGAAACGACCGCTTTTTCATCCCCGATCCAAGGCGAGGCTATTGACCTTATTGTTTGGTCAAATAAATACCCTATGTGTAATACTAAAAGAGTACAATTTGTAACATCTGACAAAAGAGTTAAACATGAAAAAAGACCTCACTAAATATCGCAACTTCGGCATCTTCGCCCACGTTGACGCGGGCAAAACCACCACAACAGAAAGAATATTGAAACTAACCGGAAAAATCCATAAAATCGGTGAGGTCCACGAAGGTGCCGCGACAACAGACTTTATGGAACAGGAGCAAGAGCGGGGCATTACGATTCAGTCTGCCGCTACAAGCTGTTTCTGGAAAGATTGCCAATTAAATATTATTGATACCCCTGGCCACGTTGACTTTACCATCGAGGTATATCGTTCTCTCAAGGTACTTGATGGTGGTGTAGGTGTATTCTGTGGCTCTGGTGGTGTAGAACCCCAATCTGAAACTAACTGGCGTTATGCTAATGATTCTAAAGTTGCTCGGATTATCTATGTAAATAAGCTTGACCGGACAGGAGCAGATTTCTACAGAGTTGTCAAGCAGGTTGAAGATATACTCGCGGCCAAGCCATTAGTAATGGTATTACCAATTGGTATTGAAACTGAATTTGTGGGAGTTGTGGATCTACTAACCCGCAAGGCTTGGGTTTGGGATGATTCTGGAGACCCAACCAAATACGAGATTAAAGACATTCCAGAGAATATGACTGATGATGTCGAGAAATATCGGGAAATGTTGGTTGAAACTGCTATTGAGCAAGACGATGATGTAATGGAAAAATATCTGGAAGGAGAAGAACCAGATGTTGACACCCTGAAACGTTGTATTCGTAAGGGAACTAAGGATCTGGCTTTCTTCCCCACCTACTGTGGCTCATCTTTCAAAAATAAGGGCGTCCAGTTGGTACTTGATGCAGTTGTAGATTACTTGCCTAACCCCACTGAAATAAAACCACAACCTGAGATTGACCTAGAAGGTCACGAGACTGGTAACTTTGCCTATGTTGATCCAGAAAAGCCTCTGCGTGCTTTGGCCTTTAAAATTATGGACGATAAATATGGTGCTTTGACCTTTACTCGCATCTATTCCGGTACTTTGTCTAAAGGTGACACAATTCTCAATACTTTTACAGGTAAAACTGAGAGAGTTGGACGTTTGGTAGAAATGCACGCCGACTCCCGCGAAGAAATTGAATCTGCTCAAGCAGGGGACATTGTTGCTATTGTGGGGATGAAGAATGTGCAAACTGGCCATACTCTCTGCGACCCCAAACAACCCGCTACTTTGGAACCGATGGTGTTCCCTGACCCGGTAATTTCTATTGCTGTGGCAGCTAAGGACAAAGGTTCTGTGGAAAAACTGGGTTTGGCATTGAGTAAAATGGTTCAGGAAGACCCATCTTTCAGAGTTGAGACAGATGCTGAAAGTAACGAAACCATCATCAAGGGTATGGGTGAATTACATTTGGATATTAAAGTTGATATTCTCAAGCGGACTTATGGGGTTGATGTGGAAGTTGGTAAACCACAGGTAGCTTATCGTGAATCTATTACTAAGCGTCTTGAAGATAGTTATACTCACAAGAAGCAGTCTGGTGGTTCTGGTCAATTTGCTAAGATTGATTATGTGATGGAACCTTCTGAAACTGGTGAAGGTTTCCAGTTCGAGTCAAAGGTGACTGGTGGAAATGTTCCGAGAGAATTTTGGCCTGCTGTACAAAAGGGCTTTGAGTTTAGCTTTGAAAAGGGTATGTTAGCTGGTTATCCTTGTGTGGATATGAAGTTCACATTAACTGATGGTGCTTTCCACCCGGTTGACTCCTCAGCGATCGCTTTTGAAATTGCTGCGAAAGCTGCTTATCGTCAGTCTTTTTCTAAAGCTGCTCCTCAGTTGCTGGAACCGATAATGAAGGTTGATGTGTTTACTCCTGACGATCATGTTGGTGATGTTATTGGAGATATTAACCGTCGTCGGGGAATGATTAAGTCTCAAGATTCGACAGCAACTGGTAGTCGTATTAAAGCAGATGTGCCATTGAGTGAGATGTTTGGCTATATTGGTGACTTGCGGACTATGACTTCTGGTAGAGGTCAGTTCTCAATGGAGTTTTCTCATTATGCACCTTGTCCTAGTAATGTTGCAGAAGTGGTAATTAAGGAAGCTAAAGAGCGTCAAGAAGCTAAAGCTAAATAAGCATTCAGCAGTGAGCAGTCAGCTATCAGCTATCAGCTATTTTCGTAGGAAAAGCTGAATGCTTGGTTAATTTGAACATATACAGGGCGGAGAATTTAAGTATTGATGCCCTGTATTTTTTTATTTTTGACTGGAGAAAGGCTTTGTTGCATGAAACTATATAGGGCTTGCTGATTAAATATCAAAGCATTGACGAATAAAGGTTTGAGCAATTTTAGGTCTGGAAAAAGTACCAGCTTTTTGGTTGATCAAGCAGAAATTGTGAGCATTTTGGGTAGATTATGGCAGAAAAATCACTCTTACTATTCTTCCTCCTGCCTCCTCTATAATTCCCATTCCTCCTGAGGACTGTACGGGCGTTAACGATAGTTATGCGAAGCTAACGGCCGTTTCGCTGCGCGACATGAAACGCCCCTACGACTCCTGAGGACT
>NZ_LGSU01000913.1 GCF_002260545.1 Hydrocoleum sp. CS-953
ATAGTATTGTTTTATGATTAAGATTTAAGGCTTGCCAAAAGACGATTGCATCCTTGAGGAGCGCTATAAAATAACAAATCAACTAATAGTTTTAAAGCTAATGTTTCTGGATTATCTGGTGGCAGATTTTTACGATTCCAGTAATAGTCTTGGTACGCTTTTTTAAAGTTAGAAAGATATTCTCTTAATAAAGTAATTGATTCAGGTTTACTATTTTGAGCGCCCATTTGTTCCATCAACGCCACTGCACGACGAATTAATGGTTGGTTTTGTTTGGCTAAGTGACAGATAACTGATATAAAACTCTGAGCTTCTTCTTCTTTTAGAGGTTGATTTTGGGATACTGCCCGTTTTTCTACCTTGTCTTCTCCTACTATTAGAACAAGTTCATCAGCAATTTTGGGGGCTATATTTAATTTACTTGCTACTTGAACTATGGACTCAGTATTAATACCTATTAAAACCTTGAGGGCTAATAGTGTCATGTCCAATTTTGTTCTAATCCTATCTAATGGAACTGTTTGGCCCACTGAAGACTGGATATAATCTTGTCTCTGAGGAAGTACGAAAACTTTGGCATTACTGGGAGTTGCAGATATTACCATATTGTATACCTCTTAAAATTTAAAACTAAGCACGTCTATTGTAGTCCTAGTGAAACAAATTGTGTCTATTATGGCCAAAAAATTTTGTCTTTTTGTAGGAAAGTGCAATAGTAGGGGTGGGTTTTAGTTGCAATTTTCATGCTCGCCCTAAGATTAAATAAACCCGCCCTAATGCACACCCATTAGTTGTGTCAGTTTAATAGCTACTGGTGGTTGTATTCTCGCTTTTGTCAAATATAGTAGGGGCGAATGGCCATTCGCCCCTACTGACTTTTAATACCACTTTGAAAAAAGAATGCTACGAAAAGTTAGAGATAAATCAGATTTCTCTTTGTTCCCTACTCCCTACTGGACTGACACATCTAAAATGGAGCGGGTTTGTCTAATCAAATGTGAAAACTCATTAATTTAATGGGGAAACTCGCCCCTACTATTGCAATATTTTAGGCATATTGCGCCACTACTCCGTCACACTTATAATTTCAGCATTTAAACCATTATTTTGCAAAGTTCTTAATAGTTGATCTGCTTCAAGACGACTCCGAAAAGCTCCGGCTTGCATTACAGAATTACCATTAATATTAGTAGAAAAAGCATCTGGTACGAGCGATCGCAACTTATAGCGTTGAGAACGGTTATTTACATTTACAACTACTCGATAACGTAAACCCAAAGCTGCTGCACGACTCCGAGAATTAGACCTTAAAGATAGTCTAGACCAAGGATTAGGATTAGGATTAGAATTTTGATTTCTGCCAATACCGGGTGGTACATAACCTCCACGACCAAGGGGAATATTTGTTGTCGGAACTGGTAGTAAACCAGGAGAAGCAACTGGTGTATTACCTCTAAAAGTTGGGGTAGTGTTTCTAGGGGGTAAGTTTCGCAACCTTTCTAAAGTTGTTCTCCCTGACTCTGGTGGGGATACTGGTATTTCAATTGTTTGTGTATTCTGATAATTAGGATTAGTTTGTAGTAGTCTTTGTAAATTTCCTTGACTACTTGTGGTTTTGTAGGAATTTCCCCTAGATCCTCTCTGGGTTTCTGGAGGTGGTACAGGGATCATAATCATTTCTGTGGTTGAATTTTGTGGTCTTGATCGGGAAATAATACTACTAGATGTATTCCGCTCTCTTGATTTTTCTGCTGAGGGAGAAAAATTTGATTCTTTTGTCTTTGTCTGAGTATCTTGCTGAGTAGATGGAACTTCTACAATTATTTCCTCCTGTTCAGACTCCCTTTTGGTCTGACTTACAGTTGGGGTAGTTGGAATATTTCTCAGGGGAGCAACTCTTGGGGGAGGAGGAATTTTTCCGGCAATGTCAATAGTGCCATAATTACGACCGCCTCCTAAAGAATTTCCATAAGCAGGAATAGTTTTACCTTTAACTACAGAATAAATATCATACCGACCATTATTCCGAATAGTATTACGACCTGGTTCTTGAGAGTTACCCAAATCTGGTAATGATTGAGCGATCGCTGCTACTCCATCTTGTCTATTATTTTCTATAAAATTACCCCGCAAAATTGGCCGTGCATTGCCTTGAACAATAATCCCATTTTGATTTTCAATTAGACGATTTCCTATGATTTTTGGAGCAGCATCATCATAAATTTTAATTCCCACACCTGTATTTTGAAACAAATTATCTCTAATTTCTGGTTGAGAATTATCAGAAATTGTTATGCCATTTCTGCCATTGTTATAGAAACTATTTTCCTGAATAATTCCTATATTACTACCCACCATAGAAATTCCATTTAGACGATTACCAGTAAAAGTATTTTTATTAATAACAAAGCCACTAGATTCTATCCATAAACCATAACCTTGAAGATTAGGATTTGTGATTGTTAAACCATTTAAAGTTGAGTTATTAGCAGCTACGATTGTAATATTTTTTTGTTTTAAAGTCGGACTATTAAAATTACCGCCACCTTGAATTAAAACATTTTTACCATTATTGAAAGAGTTACCTTTTATTGTAATTTTTGGCTGTAAAATCAAAGGAAAAACTTCACCTGTTTGTCTGCTATAAGTTCCTGGCGCAAGTAAAATTTTTGTATTAGGTTGAGCAATTTTCAGAGCATAAGTAATAGTTTTCAAAGGAGAAGTTTTAGTACCATTTCCAGAGTCTTTACCAATGGATGAACTAACATAAAGCACATTCATCTGAGAATTAACTTGAGTCTCTGGGGATTGGGCAACTTGTTGTACTAATGGTACTGCCAGACTTGTAGAAGTAAATAACCCTAGTAGTGCTGTAGCTAAAAGAGGTGATAAACAGTTGGTTTTCTGAAGTAAATTTGCTTGATTATTTTTCTGCGAAAAAAGGATAAATATTGGTTTCACGGCCTTCATCCTAGAAAATTGTGACAGATTATTGAGTTATTATATTTTTTTAAGTATCTCTTATTGTGGGGTGTTTTGAAAAGTTATAAAAAATTAGGGAGGAGTCAGGAGTCAGGAGTCAGGAGAAAGAAAGTATAAGGATGGGGGAGGAGGACAAGTTTTTTTTCCCGTAAGCGGAACTGAGTTATATCGCTAATTAAGGCACTATTATCTAAGTCTTAATTATCTGGCAAAATGTATTTTTAGAGATATAAATGGAACTTTGCAATTACCCGAAATTAGTTACTTTTGCCACCAGTTTTGCTCTTAAGAAACTTTACAAATACCTGCTTGTCGGTGGTATTTAGGGGAGTTTCACCGAAAAATTTTGGTAGTTATACCAATTTCCATGCATTAATGCTATACTTGATTAATACTTCAGTGATTAAGTAATTACCTTCGGATAATTACCTTTTTGCTGATTTGAGACAATTTAATCTTTGATTATCCTTATTTTTACTTCTCCCGTAAGGACGTTTCGCTTCGCAAACATGTCGCGCAGCGAAATGTCCGTACAGGAGTAGTTTTTTTTATGCGCCAAAAATCCTAACTTTTTGAGCATGAATAGCTAAAAACTAGGTACTTTTTAAATACCTAAAAACCCTAAAAATTTTATCGGTAAATGCTTTGAGATTTAATCAGCAAGCCCTAGTTACTTTTGTCACCCATTTTGCTTTTAATAAACTCTACTACTGCCTGGTTATCAATACTATTGAGAGGAGTTTCACCATAATTATTTTTAGCATTCACATCTGCCCCATGAGAAATTAACAAAGCAGCTACTTTCTGGTTATCTACTTTATGTAATGGAGTTTCACCATAATTATTTTTAGCATTAACATCTGCTCCATTCGCGATTAAAATTGCAGCAACATCTTGATTATCTCTAGCATAATGTAAAGGAGTTTCACCATAATTATCTCTAGCATTAACATCTGCTCCATCCTCAATTAAAATTACAATTAATTTAGTCAACTTCGCGTAATGTAATGGGGTACTACCGTCATAATCTTTAGCATTTACTTTTGTCAATTTTAGATTTTCCCCCTGAGTAAATAGAAGTTTTGCGACAGATTTAGATGTAGTAAAAATGGGAGTAAATCCCCATTTATTTTGAGCATTAATATCAGCACCATTAGTAATTAATAATTGAGCAACTTTTAGATTTTCTGTTTGATGTAGGCTAGTATTGCCTTCTTTGTTTTTAGCGTTAACATTAGCTCCATTAGCAATTAATAATTGAGTTATTTCCTGATTATCTTTGCCATAATGTAGAGCTGTATTTCCATCTTCATCTTGAATATTTATATCCACACCATTAGCAATTAGTAGCTCAATTAAATTTTTGTTTCCAAGTGCTACAGCTTCATGCAGCAAACTATATTTACCAGAATTAGCACTAATATCTGAATCACCAAATTTTGCTCCACTAGAAATCATTAATTTTGCCATTTCTTGACTTCGCACATAATCTAACGGAGTTTGATTATTATTATCTTTAGCATTAATATTTGCTCTCTGGTTAATTAATAATTCTGCTGCTGATTGACTATCGTTAGTTACTAGATAATGTAGAGGAGTTTTGCCTTTTTTATCTTGAGCATTAATATCTGCTCCATGAGTAATTAATATTTCAGCTACTCCTCGCCGACGAGAATTATGTAGAGGAGTAATACCTTGATTATTTTTAGCATTAACATCTGCTCCTTTATTAATAAGTAAAGCAGTTATTTCCTGACTTTTACCTGCATAATGTAATGGAGTATTATCATTGTTGTTTTTGGCATTAACCTGAGCGCCATTAGAAATTAGTATATCTATTACTTCAGACTCATTATCTTGAATAGCATTATGTAATTGTGTATTTCCTTTTGCATCTGTAGAATTAATATTTTGACTAAATCCTAAGAATATTTCTCTTACCTGATAAACCAGTAAATTATCAGTCAAATAATTGAGTGTACCGCCAATAACAACGACAGCAAGACTTATTCCTAATAATACTTTTTTTCGTTGAAATTCCATTAATTTATTTTTCTTGTCATAGATTGATTTTTTGACCTGAATGGATTTTTTAATCATCGAAATTCTCAGAAAATAAATAGTGTACTGTATTGCTTTAACGTAGTAATACTAAACCAGAACGTTAAAAAAAAATCTTACAAATAACAAGCTCGAATGATCGGAAATGAAGTTTCCGAGCCTAGAACATCAATATTTACCGAATAATCGAATAATTAAGGTTTAAAACCTCTCATTAGCAAGGAGAAACAAGAAAAAATTTTCCTTTTATTCAATCGTCTCCCTAAGAGGAAGAGGTAATTATCAATTATCCATTATTGAATGACTACCTAAAACCTAGCACCTAATACCTAAAATTTATTTGTAGGAAACATTTATTAAATAGGTACTAATC
>NZ_LGSU01000914.1 GCF_002260545.1 Hydrocoleum sp. CS-953
CCACAGGTACTTAACTATTTCTGGCAGAATTTTTCGGAATTTATCGACTTTGACAAAATTAGTATCTGTGGCAGTCGGGAAATATTTTAGTTCGTTCATATCCGCGAGTCTTCTCAGATAATAGTCGCTCCCTAAAAATTCTCAATCTACTAATTTAGTCACCAGAGGTACTTATTATTTATTGCCATATTACTCTACTGTAGTTGAAAAAACCTCTAATTTTTCCTCCTGTAGCAAAACATGACTTATAACCTCAGTAACAAAAGACTTGAGAAAATAATTTTCTTGAGTCTTGCTAAATACACTTTGAATAATTTTTCCTAACTTCTCAACATTGACAGAATTACTATCTGTTTGAGTAGCAAAATATTCTACTAAACTCATACCTGCTACTCTGGTTAGATAAGCAGCACTAACAGCTTCAATTCCACCACCAGCTACAAAAGTTAAACTGTTACTTTTAAGGATCGTAGTTAATGTTTTTGTAGATAGTTCTACTAATCCTAGTTTTAACATTAACTCTGCCATAGTTCCCGCTACTTGCTTCCCTTTTTCTAGAGAAATTTTTTGCTCATATATAGCACTTAGGTCTACTATTAATTGAGCATTTATAGCTGCCGTTGCTAATAAGTCTAAAGCTGGAACTGGATTAGCAAATGCTGTAGCAGCAGCTATCCATTGATATTGTTCAATTACAGGAATAGCGCGTTCTTTTCTGATTTGATTGAGAATATTTTTAGTTTCTAATCTAACTATTTCTGCTTTTCTTGTAGTAGTCGCCCAGACTAATTTTTCCTTTTCCTGTTCTAATATTTGATTCAGCTTTTCTGTTAATCCAAATATTTCTGGCAATGGTTGTTCAATAGATTCTTGAATACTACCATCCTGCTGATATTTTCGGACTTTAATAGAATTAGGTCGAGCATAAATTCCGACTAAATTTTCTTCTGAGTTAATAGTAGATAATGTCTCTTTGATTTTTTCTATAATTTGCGGTTTTTGCTCTGGCAAATATAAATCTTGTTTATTCCAAATTAAGATAAAACGTTGACCAAAAGTTGTTAGTTTTGATAAAGCTTGAAATTCTGAATCTATTAAGTCACCTGTAATCACAAATAATATTAAGTCATAAGGCGATAAAGGATTAACTTGAAAATTCTCATTTTTTGTTATCCATTCTGACTGCCAAGTTATATCGGTAACTTCTATTTTTGGTTGATTTTTAGATATCCAGTCAGACTTTAATATCTCAGTCAAAGCAGTTTTACCAACTCCTTGATTACCTGTAATAACTATATTTAATTCTTGTCTTTCTAATTCCTGAGTAAGAGTTACTACTTTTTGGCGTAATTGACTAATATTATTACTTACTTTTTCCGACTTATTAATACCTTCTACTTCCAAAACAAGCTTATCTATAGTAGTAGTTAAAGTAGCGATCGCCTCTTCAGCAGTTTCTTTTGTCGGTGATGGAATTATAGTTGGTTTCTGGGGTGGTAGAGATTTTGGTCTTTTTAATAACCAAACCCCCAGACTTGCTGCCATAATTCCTAACATAGTAGTTCCACCAAATTCTGCCACGGAATGTTGGACACTATCTAATAACCATAACAGTAGAGATAATCCTATACCCCCTACTAAAATTGGTCGTTGTAATTTTACAGCCATTTTTATTTTCCTCAAAACTCCCTTTATTATTGATTTTATCTTANCCATAATATTACCTCCGCCATTTCATTTATCAGTACCTCCTGCTGAAGTAGGATAGTTGTACTAAGATTTTTATTCTCTTAAAAGGAGAGATTTGAGACCTGATTTTATTGTCAATTTTCAAATGATAAATTAAGACTAGGTAAAAAAGACAAGGGAATAATTTCAATAATCAATTATTAATTATTACCTCTTCTATAATAGAAGGATTAGCTAAAAGGATTTTTTTTCTTATATTGATCGATTTTTTCTCCATGAATTAAGAAGCTTTATACCTTAATTTTTCGGTAAACAAGGGAAAACATTTAATAGGTCATCCATAAAATCAATCTTGATAGTGCAGTACAAAGGTAAGGTTAATTTTTCTACTCCCATTTACAGTAATTCTTAAATCTCTAATCTGACAAAGCTGATTTTACAAGAGAAGCAGTTTTTTCTGGTTTTTCAAGAACTGGAAAAACTAACACACTATTAATATTAGAATTATTTACTAATTCCTCAAGACGATGTAATTGTTTATCGCTAATTGCAATACCATCATATTTTTCTACATAATTTAATTCTTCTTGAAAATTTTCATCATTATAGACTTGAATAAAGACTCGATCTACCGACCATTTTTCCCAGTCTGCTGCAAAATATTTTTTTGCCCAATAAGGGTTGTGATGACAGATATCAAAACTAACTGAATTATTAGCTTTTTTCATTTCTTTGATCATTCGCTCAGTAAATTTTGTTAAGTTAGCTGTGCGGTCTACTTTTCCTGGTAATTCTGCATGATATCCCAGATAATCATCCCATTGAACTGCATCTATATTTGGATATTTTTTGACAAATTCAACTAAAATGTTGGTAAAGAAATTAGCAACTTCTTCCATTTCTACATCTAAGACATAATGATCGATTCTACTATATGTTTTATCCACTCCAGGAACTATCCATTTTTTCCTAATCGCTAAGTCAAATATCGGACTATTTTCATCTATTTTAATCCCTTTCTCAAAGTAAGCATGAACTTCCATTCCTTGTTTATGTGCTTCATCAATTAACCAGACTAACCATTGTTCGTTAAATTTATTAGGGCAACTTTTTGCTCCTAGTATTTGTTCCATTACTTCGCTTTTGTACATAGTGCAGCCATTTCCCCACACTCCATGAATTATGGTATTAAATCCTTGTTTTTTGTAGTAACGAACTCTTTCACGAATTGTTTTTTCGCTAGCATTATTGGTTATATAATAACGACCTAAATATATGCCTCTAATTTGTTTTTTCTCCCAAGGGGTTAAAGTTTTTTTATCTAAGGAATTATTCTTAGGTTGAATTGGATTAACAGTTGGTTTTGGAGAAGAAGTTGGTAATTGTTTTTCCGTTTTAGAAGAGTCTGGTTGATTTTTAATTACTTCTGATGGAGATGGTTTATTTGAAGTTAATTCTGTCTCCTTTTTTTGTGGAGAAGGAATTGGTAATGGCGTTTTTACTTTAGATGAGTCTGGTAAATTTTTAACTGCTTCTGTTGGAGTTAATTCTGTTTCCTTTTTGTGTGGAGAAGGAATTGGTAATGGTGTTTTTACTTTAGACGAGTCTGGTAAATTTTTAATTGCTTCTGTTGGAGCTACTTCTGTTTCTTTTTTTTGCGGATAAGGAGTTGGTAATGGTGTTTTTACTGTAGATGAATCTGGTAAATTTTTAACTGCTTCTGTTGAAGAGGGTTTAAAAGGAATAGGTGCATTAGGAAACTTTTCATGGAACCAAGAAACTACAGAAGTATTAGATATAGCTTGAGATAAATTAATATTCTTTCTCTCGATAAACCACNCTACTTCTGTTTCTTTTTTTTGCGGATAAGGAGTTGGTAATGGTGTTTTTACTGTAGATGAATCTGGTAAATTTTTAACTGCTTCTGTTGAAGAGGGTTTAAAAGGAATAGGTGCATTAGGAAACTTTTCATGGAACCAAGAAACTACAGAAGTATTAGATATAGCTTGAGATAAATTAATATTCTTTCTCTCGATAAACCACCAATAACTTCCTCCTAAAAGCATCGTGAAAATTAGAAGTTCAACGAGGCAACCTGCATCAAAAAGGCGAGAGGAGTCGGAATCTTTTTTTGACATAATAAAATACTCAGAAATTTGGATGGATGTTTTTTTATTTAGTTAATTTCAAAATAATTTAACTCTATAGGATAACTACTACAAGGTTAAATCATCTTTCTTATTAAATAAATACAATCTCTGACTGAAAAATTTCTGATTTTTCCTCAAGTTATAGTGAATGTAATGACTTGAAAAACTTTATGTTACGCAAAATAAGTTCTAACTCTCTTCCAATCCCATCAAAACTTTCACTTTTCTAGTTACATCTATTGAAGCTTGATGTTATAGTTAGGACTAATTTTATCTGCCGTTTCTGCAACTTTTTGACGAACATTATCAGGTAGTGGAATATAACCTAAATCAGCACTTACCTTTTGACCTTCATTTAAGCAATACTCAATCATTTTTTTTATACCTGTAGCTCTAGCTACATTATCATATTTACCATAAATAAGCATCCAGGTATAGCGAACAATTGGGTAAGAATTAGTACCCTCTGGATCGGTAATAAAAACACGAAGATTACTTGGTAGTGGTACTGCTGCTAGAGTAGCTTGAGCAGAATCTAAAGATGCTTTTACATAATTACCAGATTTATTTTCCAGAGTCACAGTATCTAGTTTAGCTATCTTAGTGAAACCAAATTCTATGTAACCTATAGCACCTTCATTTTGACGAATTAGAGCAGTCACACCATCACATTTTGCCCCACCAATTCCTGTTGGCCATTGCACCTTTTTACGTTCCCCTACTTTTTGTTTCCATTCTGAACTAATGGCACTTAGATGCTGGGTAAAAAATTTCGTAGTTAGGCTAGTATCTGAACGGTGGGCTACTATAATTGGTATGTCTGGCAGATTCACATCAGGATTGATTTTAATAATTTTCGGGTCATTCCACTTTGTAATTTTACCCAAAAAGATATCTATATAAGCTTGCCTGGATAATTTCAGGTCAGATACACCAGGTACATTGTAAGCTAATACAATACTGTGTGCAGTCATAGGCAGCATAATTACTCCACGACTAACCTTGGCAATTTCTTGATCTTTCATTGCCACATCAGAAGCGCTAAAATGTACCAATTCTTGAGTAAATCTTTCAATACCAGCACCACTACCAACTGTTTGATAATCTACTCTTAGGTTAGGGTCAGTATTATTCAAGTCTTTAAACCAACGTTGATATAGGGGAGCTGGAATATGTGCTCCTGCACCAACAAGGTTTACTTCTCGTTTAGCAAGAGGATATTTCAGACGACCGAGCCTACGAGACCATTTCATGGTAATAAGGGAGCTAATTGTTAAGGGTATTATAGTAACAGAAATAGTAGTTATGCTCAGAACTTAGGTAAAATTACTATATATAGAGTTTAAAAACTATAACGTTTGAGTTTTGAACTCTATATATATGGTTGATCCGTAAATCCTGATTTTGTTTGTTCAGGCTATTATCGTAACAGAAATAGTAGTTATGCTCAGAACTTAGGTAAAATTACTATATATAGAGTTTAAAAACTATAACGTTGGAGTTTTGAACGCTATATATATGGTTGATCCGTAAATCCTGATTTTGTTTGTTCAGGCTATTATCGTAACAGAAATAGTAGTTA
>NZ_LGSU01000915.1 GCF_002260545.1 Hydrocoleum sp. CS-953
AAAGTATAGAATTAATTTATAGAAATTGGTATTAGGGGATGAAAAGAATAAACTTCATTCAGTATTTCAATCCCAATATTTCAACCAAAAGTAATATTAACTCGTGTACTGACACTTCGCGAAGTGTCACTACTAGAAGTGTCACTACTAACTGATAACTGAAATCACCTCCCATCTCAATTTTTTCTATTTCAAATTTTAAATATTTTTCAAATTTTCTTCTTGACTTTCTGGTTTAACAGCTTTCTTTTCTACAGCACGACATTCAACATTACCAACCAGAATTGGTACTGCTTCATTTTGCGGAGTAGAACCAGAACTTCTTTGCCTCACTGTTTCCCCTATTTTACAACTTTTACTCAGATAATAACTCTCATCTTTTGCTGTAGGTCCTTCCCAAAATAATTGTAACTCCAACTGATACCCAGACTGGTTAGCAACTATTGATGTTTGTAACTTCCAGAAATCATCTTCTTTAACAGATATTTCCTTAGTCACTTCATCTTTAATATTTTCCAATCTCAACTTCATCTTAGGTACTGATAACCCCAACTTTTGACTACTCAAATCATCCTTTAACTTTTGCTCCATTAAGTTCATAATTTTTGCACCTCGATAATCATTAATAGAAGGCGTTATTAATCTATAAACAAACGTACTTTGACTTAAATCATCTTCTCCCATTGTTGGATATTGTTGCACCATACCCTGAATCAGAAAATACAATCCCAACCAACAACTAACCAAAAAATTGACCAAAATTAAAATTACAAAACTTGGCTTTGATAATTGATCAACCTTGGCTTCTGTCGCTGCTTCAGAAGAATTTAATACTAAAATTATCGCTGCGATACAAACAGAAATTATCGGCCAACTAACAATAGCCACATACTTAATATTACTTGCAAAATTTTCATATAAAAGAAAGCAAATTAATCCCCCTGTAATCCAAGGAGACAAACTTAATTCACCAAAAACAAATGGTTTCTGAGTAGTGCGCCATCCCACAGAAATTGTTAAAGATAACCAACTCAAACTAGAAATAAAATTAATTGCCTCTTCCTTATTACTATCAACTTCACTAATAATCATTGACAGTAACCATAAAAATATCGTCAATAATAAAAATGTCCGCCAATGCCAAAACTTAGGTGGCAAAATTAAATTGAGAGCATCCTTGAGAATATTAATAATAGTCGTCAAAAAAAGCAAATTAGCCAGACTTTTCCAAATTTCTTTCATGTTAGTTCAGACCTCTGCAAAAATAAAATAAATCCTATTGCTAAGTGGCTACAAATGTGAGCAACTGTAATCACCATAAACTTTGGTGTTCTTAACTCTTCCAACGCTTGAGATATATTAATACCACCACCATAATTTTTAGAGTTTTCATTCCATAAAGAATCACACAAATTAAAGCTGAGTAACTTGATAATTAGAGAAATTAACAAACTAACAAATATAAAAAGTATAAACAGACGATAAATTCCACCAATCTTACCAAATAAAATATAAGCTACTATTTGTTCTTCCAACCTATTTGGTAGGAGAGTTGCACCATAAAAAAACAAAACCCATCCAACACAAGTAGAAATTAAATTCATTACAGTTGCATATTCAACACTCACTTTTGGTATCAAATTAAGTCTTAGTTGAAAAAACCATGATTCAATGGCAATTACTACTAATAATATTAAAGATTCAGAAACAATTGCTCTTAAAGGCAAAATAGTTAAATTCATATAGCAATCCTTTTTAAGTTGTAATATTTTCCTGGCAGTTAGGAGTCAGGACTCAGGAGTCAGGACTCAGAATTTACTCATGTTTTCTGTTTAAATTAACTATTTATATAACAATTATCATACTGGTAACTAGCATTTCTCTGTTTAATAAGGTACATCTGCTATAACCCCTAAATTTACCTTAACAAGCAGACCAACTTGGATGCCGAACAAGCAAACCCTTTAAATATTATCCTACTCACTTTTATACTGACACTCAAGATAATAGGTAGGTAGTGCTTGACATACTCAACTATTGAGAGGAGTTGTTGGTTTTTGGGCACTTCCTGCATTTACAAATGGTTTAGTTTAGGGAAGGAGAGACAAAAATTAAGGCTGCAAACTTTTGATCAAAGAATTTTAGGGATGTTCTGACAGTCACTACTGAAAAGACTCTTACTCTCTAAGCATGGAAAAGAGAAAAATTCTATCATCCGCCTCCGAAAGCTTCAGCAAATGAAATGACTATTGACTAATAAGGTAATAAACTAATCAATGGCATCGAAGATATTCATTCTGATTCCTGACTCCTGACTCCTGAGTCCGAAAAAATCCCTATTTTTCTACATTCTGAGAAACGCTATATTGCTAAACTAGATAACCAAAATCAAAAATCACCCACTCCAAAAAAACAACTTATGAGAAGAAACGGCATTGGTATACGTACCGCACAACTCATGTCAGAAAGAATTGTCGGGCAAATTCATGTTTACGACGGAGCCAGTAAAGGTAAATCCCAAGCAGCCTTGGGAGTAGTTTTACGTTCCATTGGCCTTGGCATACATTCTGATTCTCCTACTAGAGTATTACTACTGAGATTTCTCAAAGGTCCTGACCGCTCTTATGATGAAGATGCTGCTATAGAAGCACTACAAAAAGGTTTTCCTCATCTTATAGACCAAGTACGCACAGGTCGCTCTGAATATTTTGGCCCTGATGAAATTATTAAATTTGACCATCAAGAAGCCCAACGGGGTTGGGATGTGGCCAAAGGAGCGATCGCCTCAGACCTATACTCAGTAGTTGTACTGGACGAACTCAACCCAGTATTGGACTTAGGTTTATTACCACTAGACGAAGTAATCCACACTATCAAGAATAAACCAGAACAATTAGAAATTATCGCTACAGGTCGTGCAGCTCCTCAAGCTTTGTTGGACATCGCTGATTTACATTCAGAAATGAAACCTCATCAACATCCCACGGCTCAAGCACATGGTATAACAGGGATTGAAATTTATACTGGTGCCGGCAAAGGCAAATCTACCAGTGCTTTGGGTAAAGCATTACAAGCAATAGGTAGGGGTATTAGTCAAGACCAGTCTCATCGAGTCCTAATTATACAATGGCTCAAAGGAGGTATTGGTTATACAGAAGATGCAGCGATCGCCGCTTTGCGCCAAAGTTATCCTAATTTAGTAGATCATCAACGTTGTGGTGGGGATGCTATTGTTTGGCGTGGGCAACAAAAAGAAATAGATTTTGTTGAGGCAGAAAGAGGTTGGGAAATAGCTAGAGCTGCTATAGCTTCTGGTTTATATAAGACTATTATTTTAGATGAGCTTAATCCTACTGTAGATTTGGAGTTATTACCAGTTGAGCCCATAGTTGAAGCTTTATTACGCAAACCAAAAGATACGGAGGTGATTATTACTGGTCGTTGTCTTAATCCACCTGACTATTTTGATTTGGCTAGTGTTCATTCAGAGGTTTTCTGTCATAAGCATTATGCTAATCATGGGGTGGAATTAAAACGTGGAGTTGATTTTTAAGTGAAGGAAGGGAAGGCAGATAAGGAGGGTTGCCTAACTACAGAAAGTTAACTATTGATATTTTGTTGTTTCAACTATCCCATAACTCCTAACCTGATTTCTTTTATATAATATCGTGGCAGACAAGCAAAAAATTTTTGAGGAACAGTGAGAGTAATTTTCTTTCTGCTGCTCAAAGCACAATCTTTCTTTAACATCCTACAAAGCACCCACAAAAATAAAAGAAAGGGGTTGCAGCTAGGAATCGCCTGTAGTAAGATAAAAATATAGTGGATAAATTCGTCTACACGCATGACTTTTTATTCAAGCATAAATTTTAGGTCTAGACTGAAAAAAAAGCCAAACATCATTTCCCTAAGCTCCAGAAAAGAGGATAGAAAAAGTGAAAATTCTTTTCCCTAAGTCACTCAAAGCAGAATCTTTCTTTAACATCTTATAAAGCACTTCCCAAAATAGTCGCGTCGAGAAAAGAAAGGGGTTGCACTTAGGAATCGCCTATAGTAAGATAAAAATATATTAGGCTCATTTCGCCTATACGCATGACTTTTTATTCAATCTAAAAAAATTAGATTTTGTCTGAATTAGGAAAAAAAAGCCAAGCATCATTTTCTGAAGCTACAGAAAAGCAGTCGCATTAGAAAGAAGATAGAAAAAATAGAAATTATTTTCCTTGAGTCACGTTTTAACATCCTACAAAGCACCCAAAAATAGTCGCCCGGAGAAAAGAAAGAAAGTTGCATTAAGCGATCGCCTGTAGTAAGATAAAATAAAGTAGGGTTAATTCGTCTATAAGCATGACTTTTTATTCAACTTCAAAAATCATATAAACCAATAATAAATGTTTCTCGAACCGCCAGAAAAAAAATTAGAACTATCAGAAAATAACGTTCATATATGGAGTAAAAACCTAAAATTATCCTCCTCTCAAATTGAGGAATTATCAACAATATTATCGCCAGACGAAAAAGATAGAGCCAACAAATTTTACTTTGAAAGAGACAAAAATCGGTATATCATTGCCAGAGGAACACTCAGAAAAATTCTCAGCCGTTACTTAAACATTGAAGCGAAAAAACTACAATTTACCTATAGCGATCGGGGCAAACCCTACCTAACAAATACCTCAATATTATTTAACCTATCTCACTCTCAAGACTTAGCCTTATATGCCATTACGCAAGCTAACTTAATAGGCATCGACTTAGAATATATTCGCCCAATGAATGACGCTGAAAATTTAGCCAAACGTTTTTTTTCTTCCCAAGAATACAAGCTTATTAATCAACTTCCTCCTCAAAAACAACAAGAAACATTCTTCAAACTCTGGACTTGTAAAGAAGCTTATTTGAAAGCAACTGGAGATGGTTTAGCAGGAGGTTTAGAAAAAGTAGAAATTAGTTTAAACCAAGAAAAAGCAGTAGAGTTTTTTAGTATTAATGGAGATATTGAGGAAGCCTCCCATTGGTATTTATATCAATTTATTCCTCAACCTAATTATATAGCTGCTGTAGCAGTAGCAGGGAAAAATCAAAACTTGAGTTTTTGGCAAATAAATAATACTTAAATTTGATAATACTGACTTTGAGAGCTTTCAGTAAATCACCTATACCTATAATAACTTCTCTAGCGCCTCTAAAAAAAGAGGAAATATTATAGATAGAGGCATAACTTATACCAAATTGATAAATCTTCGCTACAAATATTTAGGTTACTGTTTAGGAGTCAGGAGACAGGATTCAGGAGTCAGAATGAATAAATATGAGACTATTTTTTATGCTGTAATTGTCTTTTTTGTTAAATAAACATTTACCGTAAAACCTTTTAATAGTTGTTATTATGCGTAACATTCTTTTTTTTAAATGGTATTACCTAT
>NZ_LGSU01000916.1 GCF_002260545.1 Hydrocoleum sp. CS-953
TAATTAAATAATTCAGCTTTATTAGCCTCCCCTTGGCTGCGCCGCGAGCTGTCGCTCTACAAGGGGAAAATAAAGAAATAGTATTTCCTTATATTTAATTTCCTTACGGTTTTAACCAGAGGTAATTATCAATTATCAATTATCAATTATCAATTATCAATTATCAATTATCCATTACTGAACTTCCTTAAAAGCCATAATTCTAATTCTCTTATAATCAGCTATCCATTTACCCTTCTTATATAAATGAGGACGCAATCTATTCTCAATATCATCAATAATAATATTTTGCTTTCTTTCAGAAATTCCTTCAAAAAAACAAGTCGCGAACATCTTAATCCAATGACGCAGACCATATTCTCCATCTTGAAGTTTAGTTGGTCTTTCTAATAACCTAGCAAAAGTCAACAAAAAACCTTCCGATTCTAAGAGACTAGCATATTCTCCTATACTAGGAAAATACCAAGGATTAAGTTGTTTATTACTACTATAACCAGCAGCATCTAAAGCTTCATAAATACCATTAATAATTGTTTCAATATTACCTTTTCCACCAAATTCTGTAACGAAACGACCTCCTGGTTTAAGTACACGCCAAATATTATGCATAACTTTTTTTGGTTCTTGAATCCAATGAAGTGCTGCATTAGAAAACACCGCATCAAATGTTTCTTTCAACTCAATATTAACTCCATCTCTGACTAAAAACTTAATATCTGGATAACAACGGTGAGCTTCTTCAATCATAGTAGGAGCATTATCAATTCCTACAACTTTTGCTCCTCTAGTAGTAATTTTATAAGTCAGATGACCTGTACCACAACCAAGGTCAAGAATTTTTTCACCTATTTGGGGATTAAGTAATCCTAATAACTCTACTGCTAAGTTAGAAACAAAGGAATGTTTACTATCATACAGTTCTGCATCCCACTCATTGAAAGATATATTTGGGAAGTTGTTAGTTGTATTATTTTGCATAGTAGGTAGTATGAAGAGTAACTTATTCAATGAATTATACTTGAATACAAGCTATAACTTGTTAAGTCAAAAGTTAAAAGTAAGACTTAACTGATGAGTCCCAATAATTTTAATTAGGAAAAATCGTTTTTGGTCTTGATATTTTGAGTAAAACTACTCTCATCATAGGGATAAAATTAGGTGATTGAGTTAATAATATCTCTAAAAAGCTCAGATTTGTATATCAATGTGCGTGAAGTTCTCTCCAGTTAAATCAGAGATTATAACGGGAGACCCCTTACCGAATCTAGTTGGAATAAAAAGCCATTTTATGCTAAGAAATACATTCTGTATCAATATTATTAGATAAATATTTTATCCAGGAGTACGTCTTATGGCTGGTAGTGAAGTTGGTGCAGATTTGTGGGTTAGTGAGTATATCACACCTTGGGATATTTATGTTCATGGTATTACTCAGGTTCTTGCCTACAAGAAAACTGCTTATCAAGAAATGTACATTGTAGAAACAGGTATTTATGGTAAAGCACTGGTTCTTGATGGTAAATGGCAATCTTGTACAGGGGATGAATTTTTATACCATGAACCTCTAGTACATCCTCCCATGATTTGTCATGGTTCTCCTAGTAAGGTTCTTGTTCTTGGTGGTGGTGAGGGAGCTACTATTCGAGAGGTTTTACGTTGGCAAACTGTGGAAAAAGTAGCCATGGTTGATATTGATGGAGAAGTGGTAGAAGCTTGTCGGCAGTATTTGCCAGAAATGCACAAGAATGCTTTTGATGACCCTCGTCTCAAGTTGGTCATTGGTGATGCTTTAGAATTTTTGGATACTTCTGCGGAAGGTTGGGATGTGGTTATCTCTGACCTTTCCGATCCTATTGAAGAGGGGCCATCATTTCAATTATTTACTAAGGACTATTTTGAAAAAATTCTCCGGGTACTTACTCCAGGAGGATTTTTTGTTGTCCAAGCAGGTCCTGTTTCTCCAGGAGAAATGAAACTTCATGCTCGAATTGTCAATACAATGAAGGCAGTATTTCCTTATGTTCAATCTTATAGTAGTCATGTACCTACTTATGGACGACCTTGGGGTTTTGTTCTGGGTTCAAGGGAGATGATTGATAGTTATCCTGATACAGAAAAAATTGATAAACTTTTGGCAGAAAAAACTACTGGTGGGTTTCGGATGTTGGATGGGACTACTTTATTAGGAATGTTACAAGTGCCTAAACATCTGCGGGAAGCGATCGCCACTGAAAGGGAAGTTTATACTTTAGCAGAACCTCCTAAATTTTTCGGTAAAGGTTCTACTAAGAGTTGAAGTTATATAAAGAAGGAATAATAAAGAAGCAGGAAGGTTAATTATTAATACTGACTTGTTTCGGCTATTCTATAATTCCTGACCTTTATGGCTTCTGCCATATACTGAAAAAACAATAGTTTAACAATTACAAGAGTAACTAAAATGACTATACTACGAATTCTAGCTGCTATATTCTTACCGCCTTTAGGTGTTTTCTTAACTGTTGGTCTTGGAGGCGCTTTTTGGATTAATATTCTTCTCACTTTGTTAGGCTTTCTGCCTGGTATTATTCATGCCATTTGGGTTATTGCCAAGAATGATAATTAAGTAAGTTAGGCAGTTAAAATAGGGGTGGGTTTGGTCTAATTTTTGAGGAATTTTTAACTAATATTTAGGCGTTTTTTTACTGTTGGTCTAGGCGGTGCTTTGTGAAGTTCTCTCCCGTTAAATCGGAGATTATAACGGGAGCTTCTAGAACAAAGATAATTGAACCCCAGTTTCAGAAGTTTCTTGTCTCATCGGCTGACTAATGTCTAATCCTCCACAAGCAGACAAGATGATACCCACCTCGTTTAATGCTTTATTTAATATGTTGATTGCTGCATTCTCGTCCCTATCTAAAACCGTTTTACATTTGGGACAAGAGTGAGTTCTAACCGATAAAGTTTTAGGTACTTTATGACCACAATTACTGCAATTTTGTGATGTATTGTGAGGATTAACTTTAACTATATGAACACCGCGTTTTACCGCTACTGCATTCAACTTTTCAATAAAAGCTCCCCAGGCTACATCATAGATTGATTTTGATAGTTTTGTATTTCTAGCTAAACCTTTAATATTAAGGTCTTCTACAGCAATTAAGTCATACTCTTTAACTAATTTATGAGCAGTTTTATAATGAAAATTTTCTCTTTGTCTAGCAGTATGTTGATGTAATTTAGCTACTTTGTTTTGTGCTTTTTTCCAGTTATTAGAACCCATCTCTTTTCTAGCTGCTTTACTTTGTTTTCTAGCTAAATTAGATTGAGATTTTCTATAGAAATTTGGGACAGAAACAGTTTCTCCAGTATTGGTAGTTAAAAACTCTTTTAAGCCTACATCAATACCTACAGCAGTTTTGATGTTGTCTGTGATAATTCGACTAGGAACTGACTTGTCTTCTAAACTAAAACTTACATAATAGCCATCAGCTTTTTTGGTTATAGTTGCAGTTTTAATAGTAAAGCCTTCTGGAATTGGTCTATGAACTATCACTGGAATAGCACCAAATCTGCTAATAATAATTTGCTTTCCATCAAACTTAATTGCAGCTTTAGGATGATTTACTCTACTAAAACATAATGATCTTAATTTGCCAGACTTTTTAAATCTTGGTCTACCAAATCTTTTACCTGTCTTATCAGGAACTAACCAACGTTGCCAAGCTTTATCTAGTCTCTGTAAATTAATTTGTTGAACTTCAGAGTAAATTTCTTTATACTTAGGAAATAACTGTTTTGTTTCTTTAAGTGCTGATTGCTGAAAATAATAATCTGGTCTACAAGGAATCTCGCCAATTGGACTTGAAACTATTGAGCAACGGTCTATCGGACATCTAGTTCTATTTAACCAGTCTAATCGTTGACCCAAAGCATAATTCCAGTGTCTTCTCAAAAGTTCTAGCCAATAATCAATTTTAGCTATTTGTTCTTGATTTGGCTTGATTTTGTAGCAATGACTTATGATCATTTTTTTCTTTTTCGACCAGACTTTTATGATAATAGTTTGTGTAAAGTTTGTCTATACATAAATCAAGAAAACACAATTAAATATACGAATCAGTCATAACAGATTAAAGTAGGGGCGAAAAGCGAATTGCCCCTACAATTATATGCAGCAGGAAATGAAAAAACGATGACGCAAGTAATAAATGATTTCATAATGCTGCGCAAATGTGAATAGCCCCTACACTCCTGACTCAAACAAAAATTCTCTAGGTATAACTGGTAACTACTAAGTTATTAATGCTATTCTAGAAAAATTGTAGTTATTAGACGATGCAGACAATAATGCAAATAGTTAATTCTCAAATATCTATAGAAAAAACTACCCACTCTCGAATTAAAGAACAGGATATTAATAATACTCCCTTTGGTAAAGTATTTACCGACCATATGTTGGTTGCTACCTACTTAGATGGTAGTTGGCAAGAGGTAAAAATTATTCCTTATGGGAATATTCCTATGTCTCCTTCTCTTTCAGCACTACATTATGGTCAGACAGTTTTTGAAGGTTTAAAAGCTTATAGAAGTCCGACAGGAAAACCTTTACTTTTTCGTCCGGAAGCTAATCATAAACGGATTAATGAATCAGCTTTTCGATTATGTATGCCACCTATTCCTGAAGAAATTTTTATTGATGGTTTGAAGGAATTAATTAGACTAGATGCTGATTGGATTCCTACTCAATCAGGTAGTGTATTATATATTCGACCTATCTATTTTGCCACAGATGAATCGGTTGGTCTCAAACCAGCAAATAGTTATAAATTTATTATTATTAGTTGTCCGGTAGGTGCTTATTATTCTGAACCTGTAAAGTTAATTGTGACTGATAAATATATTAGAGCTGCTGAAGGTGGAACTGGTTCTGCTAAATGTGCTGGTAATTATGGTGGTAGTTTATTAGCAGATAAAGAAGCTAAAAAACAGGGTTATGATAATGTTTTATGGTTGGATGCAAAGGAGAAAAAATATATTGAAGAATGTGGCACAATGAATGTGGCTTTTGTTATTAATGATGTGGTTATTACTCCTCAGTTAACTGGAACTATATTGCCGGGAATTACTAGAGATAGTGTATTAACTTTATTTAGAGATATGGGTGTTAAAGTTGAGGAAAGATTAATTTCTATTGATGAAGTGGCGGAGGCTTATCAAGAGGGAAATCTTTCTGAAGCATTTGGTATGGGAACTGCTGCTACTATTGCTCATATTTCTACTATTAATTATCAAGGTAAGGATATGATTTTACCTCCTGTTAATGAACGAAAATATGCTCCTGAAATTTTACAAAAGTTGGAAGATATTAAAACTGGAAAAGTTACTGAATCTTATGGCTGGGTTTCTGAATTGTAAATTAGGGAGTAGGGGTTTAATAATTAATAAT
>NZ_LGSU01000917.1 GCF_002260545.1 Hydrocoleum sp. CS-953
CCTGTTAAGTAGTAGTATAATTCATAGGAAAATTTTGATTGTCAATTATCTAATTAAAATTTTTGCTGATGATTATGACTACAGAAAAAAAATTATATTTTCTTCACGTTTTTTGAAGTTAAATCGTCAAAATTTGAAATTTCAAATGGGAAAAATGAAGCAAAATATATTGGGTAAGTTCAGGATAACTCTCAACTACTCTTAAGTCCTTTCTTAGTAAACTCTCAGATAAAGGCTAGTCAAAATTAATCTAAGTTCTAAGTGTTCTTGATTACCTTAAAACTTAGTAAGCTAAAATACAATGTAAGTAAATTACCTCAGTTTCTATTCAGTTCAAAGGCCATTAAACTTAAATGAATCCCTGACATTAAATTCAATTTTTTGAGAGAGATTCAATTTAGGTTAAACTCAAAAACCTGGGAAACTCAGGCAAACTATAGAAACTTCGCATAGCGCGAACTATCTATCAGAGGTATATTGCTCATGTCCCCAAAACACTCTAGCTCACCAAAAGTCGCACCTATGACTACTTTCAATATGTACATGGCTGCTGCCACTCAAACTAAAAACCTATCTCTTTCTAATCCTAGAGATGTTGCTAGCTTAAGAACAGCAGCAATCACGTCTTGTGGGGTGACAATGGCCTATCAAAACGGACAACAATCTTACCAGGTACTCAAGAATATTGACTTGACAGTACAAAAGGGTGATGTCCAACTATTGATGGGGCCGTCCGGTTCTGGTAAAACTACCTTGCTGTCAATCTTAGCAGGATTGTTAACACCAACATCTGGCAGAGTGTGTCTCTTGGGACAAGAAATTACCAAAATGTCTAGACATCAACTGGCCAAGTTTAGACTTCAGAATATCGGCTTTATCTTTCAGGGATTTAACTTGTTCCCTGCATTAACAGCAGCGGAAAATATAGAAGTAGCTCTGAATATGAAGGGTATCAAAGGTAAGGCAGCAAAACATGAAGCTCAGGTGCTTTTGGAACAAGTAGGGTTAGCTCCTCAAGCCAAACTACATCCACGGGATTTATCTGGTGGCCAAAAACAGAGAGTAGCGATCGCTCGTGCCTTGTCTGGAAACCCTAGGATAGTTATGGCGGATGAACCAACAGCAGCTTTAGATTCTCATAGTGGCCATACAGTTATTGAGTTACTACGTCGGCTAGCTAAAGAAGGTGGCTGTACTGTGCTAATGGTAACTCACGATCCTAGAATAGTAAGTTCTGCTGATAGAGTAGTTTATCTTGAAGATGGAAGTATACAAGAAAATAAACAGTTATCTGATAATTTCTTGTAATTTTTTGTGAAATATTTAGACTTTAAATTTCTCTAACTTTCCAGGTATTAACCAGGGAATAGATTTTTTTATTTTCCTTTGTTTTTACTTGCTACTCCTAAGATTTTTTTCATTTAATTGTCAAGTTTGTTCCTCAATAACACCCTGGAAAAGAAGTTAAATTAGTATTAGTAGATTGTTCAAGTTTAGTTACTAATAATACAGACCTATAATTAGGAACAAATTCATCCAAACTATAGGCAAACTCACCAAAATAGCCACCTGTTTCTTCGTAACTAAACTCTTCTATTGGTATATTGGCATCCCAGATATACCAGAAATTTTCTTTCTGGCCTGGGATTATATAATGCACCCTGATGGTATGAAAGTGCTTTGTAAACACCTATTAAGTGTAACTCCTTATTTGCCCTAGGGGTATTAAAAAAATATGAAAAATAATTTATCACCTCAAAACTACTAGATATTCCTGACGAAATCAAGTGCTGAATAGAAGGATAAAATAAATTCTATAGTAGTTATAGAAGGTGTATTCAGGATTTTGTCCAAGAGGATAATGGCGATTGGGGAAAATTAGTAAAAGCGTAATTAATAAGTGATGCGCGAAACTAATTGTTGATCCAATTTTAGGGCATAGATAAATTTGATTATGAGCTATCGTGACATTCTTACGATTGAACCAGATAAGCCTGGAGGAAACCCTTGTATTCGTCCAATGCGAATTACAGTTTACCGAAATAATTAATAATTAAACAATTAAATAATTAGATCATTCACGCCTTGAAGCCTCCCCTTTCAAGGGGAAAAAAATAAATCTTTTCCTTATTCGTCAATCCTCTCCCTAAAAGGGAGAGGTAATTATCAATTATCAATTATCAATTATCAATTAATGAAGATGTTGTGGGATGGTTGGCATCAGGAATGTCCATTACTGAGATTATTGATGACTTTCCAGAGCTGACATAAGAACATATTAGAGCTTGTTTAGAATTTGCTGCTGACCGTCATCACCGTTTAGTTGCTTTAGTGAGTTCTCCTTGAAACTATTATTCGGTCAAAACTTGAGCCGAAAATTGGTTTCTCGTTTAGCTGACATTTTTCCAGATGCTAGCCACATTCAGTTTCATGGACTAGCAGACAAAACAGATACAGAAATCTGGGATTTTGCCAGACTAAATAATTTCTGTATTGTAACTCAGGACGCAGATTTTGCAGAAAGAAGTCGGTTGTATGGTTCTCCACCCAAAGTAATCTGGTTGAGATGTGGCAATGCACCAACTAATCAAGTTGAAAATCTAATTCGGTCTGGTCAAAATGCAGTTAAAGCTCTATTAGACGATTTAACTATTCACTGTTTAGAATTACATTGATGGTTATCTGCTTAAGTTATATACCCCACCTGTTTACAAATATTTCTGGTCTAACATGACTTACGCATAGACCATACATATAGCCTTCAAAACTATAACGTTATAGTTTTTAAACTCTATATATAGCAATTCCCAAAAAGCGTGAGGTACAAAATTTGGTAGTCCTGCATAGTAATGGTGAAGATATTTGTAGTTTTTCCTCACACTTCCCACACTTCCCACCCGGACCACACTCCCCACCCGGACCACACTCTGTCTACCATTACTATGCACCACCACCCAAAATTTTAGGTTTGAGGGAACACTTAACTGGGAACAGGGAACAGAAAAGAAGAAAAACAACTGTACCTCATAACTTTGGGAATTGCTATATAGTACCTTTGCGTAAGTCCTGTTCAATCAAATTTTCTTATCTGCTAAGTTGGAATTATTTGCACCATTGAGATATTTTTATTGAATCAGGAGCAAGAAAAAAGTGGACAAGGTTGTAGATAAAATTGCGGCATTAGGAGTGCCTGGTTTAATTCTTTTAGTAGCTATGGCTGTAACAGGTTGGACTGGTGCAGCAGCAATTACAGCAGCTTTGGCTATGCTTGGTGGCCCCTTTGGAATGTTAGGAGGAATTGCCGTACTTGGGATTATGGGTTTGATATCTCAAGGAATAGCGCAATATGGGTTTCCAGAAATCTTCAAGGCAGTTGTAGATCAACTTTACAAGAATGGTATGTCTAAAGAATCTATAAAAAGGGAAGTAAATTCATACCCTATTTCAAGAGATCTTAAGGATCAGATTTCTAATCACCTGGAGGAGCTTGATTAGAAAATGAGTAATCATTTTGAGACCTTTGGACGTAAGTTAGCCCAGGATATTTTGAGGAGAACTGGAGAGTTGCTCATTGAGGTTGGCAACGAGCAAGTACCTATATTGAAACCTGCTCTTGAAGAGTTACAAAATGGAACTCGTCGCTATCCTAAATCAAAAACTTCTCATAGAGTAAAGAGTTATACGTGATAATTTGGCTGCACAAATGTATGGTAGTCGGACTGAAGTACCAACTCCTACGGGGAAAATTGACATTTTGACATCTTCTAAAGTAATTGAAGTAAAAAATGTTAGGCAGTATAAATATGCTATCGGACAAGTTTTAAGCTATAGCCATTACTATCCAAAACATGAACGTTGTATTTACCTTTTTGGTAAAGTTTCTGAAAAACAGCGCAGGTTGATAAAGCAAGAATGCAATACTATTAAAGTTACCGTTATGTTTGTATAGTTTATTTATTGGGTCTAACCTGGAGGGGTGACAAGCATAAGTATCACCCCTAAATTTTCTCAATTAAAACAGACTAATATTTAATTCCTAACAACCAACTTCATCTCCAAAATTTTATTAATAGTATCTTCAACAGCTTTATCTGGAGTTGAAGCGCCAGAAGTCACACCCACAACTACCTCACCTTCAGGCAACCAACCCTCCGATATTTTTACCTCATTTCCTAAAGGTTTATGTTCAATTCTATTCCCAGATAAAATCCTTTTAGCACTATCAATATGATAGGAAGGAATATTATTTTCTATTGCCATTTCCTGCAAATGAGTTGTATTAGAAGAATTAAAACCTCCTATTACTACCATTAAATCTACCTTTTCATCGAATAAACCCGCCATTGCATCTTGCCGTTCTTGAGTAGCATCACAGATAGTATTAAAGTTTTGATAATGCTCATTTAATTGATCCGGTCCATACTTTTTCATCATTGTCTTTTCAAACAACTTTCCTATTTCTTCAGTCTCAGTTTTCAGCATAGTTGTTTGATTAGCAATACCAACTTGTTCTAAATCTAAATCAGGGTCAAAACCTTCAGAATAAGCAAGTTTAAACTTAGTTATAAATTCATCACGGTTCCCACCATTCAAAATATAATTACAGACATATTCTGCCTGTGACATATTCAGGAGTATCAAATATTTATCAGCAAAAGAGCTAGTCGCAATAGTTTCTGCATGACTATATTTGCCATGAATAATAGAAGTAAATTTTTTCTTTTTATGTTTTTCTACACTATTCCAAACTTTAGAAACCCAAGGGCAAGTAGTATCAACAATTTGGCAATTTTTATCTTTTAAAATCTGCATTTCCTGAACACTTGCACCAAAAGCAGGTAAGATTACTACATCATTATTGCCAGCTACAGAAAAATCTTTTTTGCCATCAATTACAGGAATAAATTTAATTTGCATATCCCTCATATCTTGATTCACAGAAGGATTATGAATTAGTTCATAAGTAATCCAAATTTGTTGGTTAGGAAAATGTTGACGAGTTTCATAAGCCATTGCTACAGACCTTTCTACACCCCAACAAAAACCAAAAGCTTTTGCAAGTTTTATGGTTACTTCACCTTTTTTTAGGGTATAGTTATTATCTCTAATTTGTTGGATTAGGTTACTTTGATAAACAGAATCCATAACTGTAGCGACTTCTTCTGCATGACCAAATCCTTTGCGGTTATAATTCTCAGATTTTTTTAGTGCCCTGGTAAAAGCTTTTGTATCCATTGTGTTTTATTATTAAACTTTGCTGAAATTTGTTTTATCTTACAATGTTTTTCAACGGAAAAATTGAAGATATTTATTGCTGATGAGAATAGAGCGACAAAAGTTTAGCTAGATCAGACAGATGGGAAAATCTATAGCTAATTTCCGGACAAAACTCTATATATACCGTGGCGCTATAGTTACAAACCTCCATATATAG
>NZ_LGSU01000918.1 GCF_002260545.1 Hydrocoleum sp. CS-953
AGTTTCTGGTACTGAATTAAATCGTTTTTGCAGTAAATCAATAATATTTTGTATAGAAGTTTCTTTGGCTGTTCTTTCTATAGCCAGTTCTTCCATAGTGCTTAAAAATTCCATTTTTTGTTCCTCCTCATATTGATTAATTTTTGCTTGAAAATTTGATTGTAATTTTGGGTTTATTGATACAGCAGATTCCACCTTGGTGAGGTAAAATTAATAGCCGTTCAACAATTAATAATTACCTCTTCTGTAATAGAAGGATTGGGTTAAAAGGAATTTTTTTATTTTTTCTCCATGAATGGAGAGCCTTTATACCTTAATTTTTCGGTAAGATGCCCGCACTAAAAATCTTTAATTGTTAATATATGTATTTGCTATGAGACAGAATCTGCTGTAACTAATTTTCTAATTTTCTTGATGAGAGTTATCTTTAATTAATTCCTCAAACTCCGCAACCGAATTAACGCTAATTGTTTCTAGATGTAGTTGTTTTAATTGTGTTAAATCTTCAATATTATTCAGCTCTATTATTAGAGTTTCTGGTACTGAATTAAATCGTTTTTGCAGTAAATCAATAATATTTTGTATAGAAGTTTCTTTGGCTGTTCTTTCTATAGCTAGTTCTTCCATAGTGCTTAAAAATTCCATTTTTTGTTCCTCCTCATATTGATTAATTTTGACTTGAAAAGTTGATTGTAATCCTGGTGGCAATGACATCATTTTGTCGATGAATTTAAACAGGTTAATAATGTCAAATTTAGTTAATCCTTTTTCGTACAAACTTCTCACTATTTGCCATTTCCATTGTTCTCTTTCTGTGGGGTTACTTGTGGTACTTTTGGTTTTCAGGTGTGCCATTACTATAATAGCAAAAATATTTTTGTTGGCTGATAAGTCCTCCCATTGATAATCTAATAGTTTGACGATGGAAAAGTCAAATGAGATTAGACTTTCTTCTAATCCATATTCATAGAAATTTGGTCGCCAAGATGGGGTTTCATCTCCTAATATTGCTAGACTAATTACTGGTTTATTATACAGGTCGAATGCTCGATTAATTATAGATGAACATT
Organism: Hydrocoleum sp. CS-953; assembly: GCF_002260545.1. GTDB lineage: Bacteria > Cyanobacteriota > Cyanobacteriia > Cyanobacteriales > Microcoleaceae > Trichodesmium. Next base: position 1,071 of record NZ_LGSU01000918.1, read on the forward strand.
CGTTGGCTAAATTATCGGTCGTATTGACTTTGAATTTCTATATGTATTAATATCCAGATTTCTCGTTGGTCTAATAACCAAGCTTGAAATAGTTTATCAGCATAACGTTTTTCTTTTGTTGCTGAGGCAGCTATCTGTTCTAATTCTTTGTCTAGAGAAATGGGTGGTTTTTTCCAATTAATGGAGTTATGAATTTTCGGATAGAAAAAGTTGAGGAAGGAGGGAAAATATTCTCCTATTGCTGCTTTCCAAGGTTCATCATAATTGGCTGTTGTTTCTATCATTATTTTCTGGTTTTTTTGATGGGCGATATAGCTGTTGCTAGGCTCCGAATGTGACAGGGGAAAGGTGTTCTATGCCTTTATTTACTGATAATTAAAAAATTTATACTTTGTAGTAGACTGACACATATTCAATGATGCCCGGCGACGGATTTCTCAATCCCTTTCGTAGTCTCAATTTAAGCCGTCTAACACACCCTACTAGACTGATACATATTCAATGCTGCAATAGTAGGGGCGGGTTGTAGTAGAAATTTTCATGCTTACCCTAAGATTAAGTAAACCCGCCCTAATGCACACCCATTAGATGTGTCACTCTACTACAATATATTTTTAGTTGAATAAAAAATCATGTACAGGTACGAGTAACCCCCAATGATTACATAGTACCATGATTTTTTTGCCGATGCAAGGAGAAAATCCTTTCAGCATCGATTTTTTTTGGTAGCTCCACAGAATGCANGGGGCGGGTTGTAGTAGAAATTTTCATGCTTACCCTAAGATTAAGTAAACCCGCCCTAATGCACACCCATTAGATGTGTCACTCTACTACAATATATTTTTAGTTGAATAAAAAATCATGTACAGGTACGAGTAACCCCCAATGATTACATAGTACCATGATTTTTTTGCCGATGCAAGGAGAAAATCCTTTCAGCATCGATTTTTTTTGGTAGCTCCACAGAATGCAGATGTAGATTCATAAGATTGAGCGATCGCTACACCAAAACAAACTTCTATCGCTTACTTTGCTGATAATTAAAAAATTTCCACTTTGTAGGTTGGGTTGAGAACATGTTAGTGTTTGCGCAACACATCTACGAGTCTTTGTTTGTAGTTGGGCTTTAGCCCTAATATCAAATCCGGTTGAATACTTACTTATATAGTTGGGGGTGAGGAGTAGGGGAGATTGAAGTCTTGAAGTAGTTCATGTCAAATTTTTTTGTCAAGCAAGTTTTTCAGTTATCAGTAATTTAGTTAAAGCAGACAAATAGTCAACTTTTGTTCCTTATTGAGCTAGTAGTTTTGCTTGAGCAATAAAATCAATATTCTTAGGGGCTAGAGCAAAACTACAAATAAAAGAATTTTTTACTCAACCCAATAATTTAGGCGATCGCTTATTTTATCGGAAATATCTTAATACTAATTTCTCTGACAAAGGCAATAAGTTTACCGCTGAATGTTGAAAGATAGTAATCCTAAGTGATTTGTAATAGTTAAGGTTGAGGAAAAACTTTGAAAATTCTGACTCCTGACTCCTGACTCCTGACTCCTAACTACCACAAAAATATTACAATTGAAATAGGATTGTATATTCATCAAGTTCCTAACATTTGCAATTTATATAAACCAGCATAAAGACCATTGTTTTGTAATAATTCCTGATGAGTACCTGACTCAATTAACTCTCCTCTTTTCAAGACAAAAATTCGGTTAACATTTCTAATTGTCGAAAGTCGATGGGCAATAATAATAGCTGTTCGTTCTGCTAAAAGTCGTTCTAATGCTGATTGAATTAACGCTTCTGTTGCCACATCTAAATTAGCAGTTGCTTCGTCAAGTACCAAAATTCTAGGACTACGAATAGCAGCACGAGCAAATGCTAATAACTGTTTTTGACCTCCAGAAAGATTAGCTCCTCGTTCTCGCAATTGAGTATTATATCCTTGAGGTAATTCGGCAATAAATTTATCTATATTTGTGTTTTTTGCTGAGGCTTGAATTTCCTCAAATGAATATTTTTCTCCTAAACTAATATTACTTTTTACATCTCCAGCAAATAAAAATCCATCTTGGAGAATCACACCAATATGTTTTCTTAATTCGGCTTGAGGTAAGTCTTTAATATTAATTCCATCTACCAAAATTCTACCTTTATTCACATCATATAAACGACAAAGTAAACGAATGATAGAACTTTTTCCTGCACCAGTCGGACCGACTAAAGCAATTTTTTCTCCTGGTTTAATAGTAAAATTAAGATTTTTCAAAACATATTGATTTGGTTTATAGCCAAACCAGACATTTTCAAATCTAATTTCACCTATTTGGGAATTATTAATTTCAATAGTTGGTAACTTTTTAATATCTCCTTCTGGATCGAGAATTTCAACTTCTTCATTGAGGAGATTAGAAATACGTTCAACAGCAGTTAATCCAGCTTGAATAGCTGTAAATTTTTCGGCAAATTGTCGTAACGGGTCGAATAAACGTTGAGCATATAAAATGAAGGAAGATAGAGTACCAAAGTCTATATTTTTAGCTAAAACAAATTGCCCTCCCAGGAATAAAACGGCAGCGATCGCTATTAAAGAAATCCATTCTAAAATACCAGAGATAGCCGAGTCATAAAAAATTGTTTTATCTAGTTCTTTGACATAGTTTTGATTGTTAACTCTATATAACTCTGAGTTAAATCTTTCTCGCCGAAATAATTGTACTACTCCAATGCCAATTAAATTTTCTTGTAGTTGAGAATTTAAACCGGAAAGTTCATCTCTAGCTTTGTAATTAGCTTGCCGATATTGTTGTTGGAAATAGATAATAACTGCTGTTACTGGCACAATCATTAATATCAACATTAAAGCTAGTTGCCATTGCAAACTAAACATAGCAATAGCAATGATTAAAATCGAGAATAAATCGCTTACTATTCCAATAGCACCTGTAGAAAATACATCTCCTAAAGCTTCAACATCGCTAGTCAGACGAGTAATTAATCTTCCTACAGGGGTACTGTCAAAAAATCTGACTCCTAAAGAAAGAACGTGCTTAAATAAATCATTTCTAATATCAGCAGTAATTTGTTGCCCAAGTTTTTGTACTAAAAAGCCTTGTAGAGATTGAAATATGAGCCGTATAATAATACTTACCATTAATACAATTGCTAAAATATTCAATCCTTGAGATAATGACATTTGTTGGATAAATAACCAGGTTTTTTCTCCTAAAATTAGAGAAATTGCTTGTCCGATTAATAGTGGTTGAATTGCTCCTGAAATTGATAATGGAAATAATAATATTAGTGAGATAGCTACTAAAGTTTTGTGACGGAGACCGTAGTTTAGTAAGCGTTGAATTAATTGCCAGTCTGTTTCACTATTATTACTTTTGTATTTGCTACTATTGTTTTTTGGTGAGTTGCTACTCATAGAATTCTATTGTTTCAGTTAAACTCTCAGTAGTATGATGTTTGATAAGGTAGCATATTAGCTATTTTTTGACAATTAATAGTCATTTGAAAGGGTATGATTATAATAGTTAAAATTGAAATGGAAAAACTGTTTATTAATGGATAATTGATAATTGATAATTACCTCTTGCTAAAACCGTTCTTGATTGAATAGAAGGAAATAGTATTAATTGATAATAGATAGTGGATAATGAAATAATTTTCTAACATTCTAACTCTCTAATACCAAATTGATAAATCTTCGCTACAAATATTTAGGTTACTACTTAGGAGTCAGGAGATGTAGGGGCGATTTCGTTTCCTGCGGAATGCTGCGCAAACCGAATGCTGTCGCTTTCCGCGTAATTAGGAGCATGACAAACGGAAATCGCCCCTACAGGAGTTATAATGAATAAATTTGAGACTATTTTTTATGTTCTAATTATCTTTTTTGTCAAATCAACATTTACCGTAAAACCTTTTAATAGTTGTTATTATTCGTAAAATTATTTTTTCAAAATGGTATAACTTTCTAACTCTTTAATTATCAATTATCAATTATCAATTATCCATTGGTAAAGGGAGGCTTTCCAGCAATATATTTAATTAATAATTATTAATTATTCAGTAATTAAACAGGAAAAAGATGCTAATTATTATCAAATATAGGGAATAGGGAATTTATCTATTTCCTATACTAATCCAAAATTATTTGTGAAAAAAAACTGTAAGGGTTTGGTTTCCAAATCCCATTTTTGCTTGGGTTTTGAGACCAAACCACTACGATTAAATATTATACCAATTCCCATGCATTATTGCTATACTTTGGCAATACTTCAGTCATTAACTAATCAGCACAATCATAATTATTTTTTTGCTGATTTTAGCTAGTTTAATGTTAATTATTCTTATGT
>NZ_LGSU01000919.1 GCF_002260545.1 Hydrocoleum sp. CS-953
ACCTATACTACTAACTACTACATAATATCCTTTATAATCTCCTCATAATACTGTGTTGTCACTATAATTAGTAAAGTTGCATAAGTCGTGAAAAAATTATGTTAGAGTTAGGAGAAACAATAGTTGAATTAGGGTAGGATTTTTTATCCTATCACAATATTTTTAATATGTATTCCCTGTCCTTAAACACTTATGAAATGTAAGCATTCAGCAGTCAGCTATGAGCTAGCCTCCTGCGGAGGAAGTACGTTAACAGTTTCATTACCTTTAGTTGACAATTCGAGCTAGTTGTTCTTGTGCTTTAATTTATGGGTTGAAAATGTAGTAGAAGTTAAACCAATGTTTACTTAATTTAAACCTCGCCCTTAAGGGGGGGTCTTTAAAAGCTGTTTGCGCAGCATGACCTAGGAAGAGCTGACCGCTAATAGCTGTTTCGCTTGCTTCGCTGCGCGATATGTTTGCGGAGCATTCCGGAACGGAAATGCGCAGCATTCCGCAGGAAATGCTTACTATTAACTAGCTATTAGCTGTCAGCTAAAATCCGAGGGTTTAAGCCCCCCACAAGAGCTTGAAAAATTAGTGGTGCGCCTTTTATGGGGGATTGAAACCCCCATTATACACAGTGAAAAGCTGATAGCTGACTGCTGACCGCTGACTGCTACGTCAAATTCCTTTGCTGTAAGTCAATAAACCCGATCATGTCAACAAATACAAATGCCAAATTCATTCTTATTGTAGACGATAATCCCACAAATTTGTCTGTACTCTCAGAAGCGTTGCGTGGTGCAGGGTTTCGTTTTCGAGTAGCAATAGATGGAGAAAGTGCTTTAACCCTAGTTGAGCGGAATCAACCTGAACTAATATTACTTGATGTACAAATGCCAGGAATAGACGGTTTTGAAACTTGTCGTCGTCTAAAAGAAAACCATGCTACTGCATCCATACCCATCATTTTTACAACTGCCCTTACTGATAGGGAAAGTAAAGCGAAAGGATTTGCCTTGGGTGCAGTTGATTATATTCCCAAACCATTTGATCAGGGTGAAGTTATAGCAAGAGTCAAGGTNGTTTTGAAACTTGTCGTCGTCTAAAAGAAAACCATGCTACTGCATCCATACCCATCATTTTTACAACTGCCCTTACTGATAGGGAAAGTAAAGCGAAAGGATTTGCCTTGGGTGCAGTTGATTATATTCCCAAACCATTTGATCAGGGTGAAGTTATAGCAAGAGTCAAGGTACACTTGCAACTAAAGCACCTGACAGAATCTCTTGAAGAACAGGTACGCGATCGCACAAATGACTTACAAAAGGCCCAAGTGCAACTGGTACAGCAAGAAAAACTCTCTAGTCTTGGTGAAATGATTTCTGGAATTGGCCATGAACTTAATAATCCAATTCACTTTATTGTCAATAATATTGAACCACTCGAAGAGTATATAACTGGAGTCAGTAAGATTCTAGATTTGTATCAGCAGGAATATCCTAGACCTTCACCCAAGTTAAAGGATGCTATTGAGGATTTGGACTTGGAATTTGTTCTAGAAGATATGACAAAGATTTTAGAATCCTTTAGATTAGGTACTAAAATGATAAAAGACATATCCACCTCACTGCGGACATTTTCTCGTTCAGATAGTGAAACTAAATCCCTGGCAGATTTGCATGAATGTTTAGATAGCACCCTAATGATTTTACAGCATCGTCTTAAAAATAAAGGCGATCATCCCCAAATCGAAGTTTTCAAAACTTATGGAACATTGCCCTCAGTGCTATGTTATCCAGGACAAATGAATCAGGTATTTATGAATATTCTAGCAAATGCAATTGATGCTCTAGATGAAGCGATAGTTCAAGGAAAATTGCACGCTCGAATTCCTCAAATTAAAATTACAACTAAAATAACTTCTGAGAAACAAATAGTTATCCAAATCGCAGATAACGGAATTGGCATTCCCGAATCCATTAAAGAACGATTGTTTGAACCAATGTTTACAACTAAACCAGTTGGTAAAGGTACAGGGTTAGGTTTGGCGATCGCTAATCAAATTATTGTGGAAAAACATAATGGCAGACTCAGTATTAATTCTCAAGTTGGAGAATGTACAGTATTTGTGATTGAAATTCCAGTTGAGAATATTTAAAAGCCGTTGCCTCAACTTTTGATTATTCAAGTGAAAAATCAGGATAAATTATGATCGCTCACTCCCAACCCCAATTAATGAGTCCCCTATTTCTCCCTGCTCCCTGTTTCCTGCTCCCTACTCCCTACTCCCTACTCCCTACTCCCTATTCCCTCCTATACAATTAATATACTTATGGTTAATATCTCAAAATCACAATCTGAGTTAATATATACTCCTCCCAAAAAAAGGAAGTCATCCTTATTTTTCGTAATACTCATTCCCTTTTTTCTCCAGATTTCAGCAGCCGTTGGTTTGACAGGTTGGTTATCAATTCGTAATGGACAAAAAGCAGTCAACGATCTGGCTAGTCAACTCAGATATACAACAGCTACGAAAATTGAGAAATACTTAGAAACATATCTAGCAACCCCTCATCTACTGAATCAAATTAATATTCAGGCAGTCAAACTACAACAATTTGATATTCTCGATCCAGAGAGTAGACAGCGCCAATTCTGGGAACAGCTCAACTTGTTTTCTGGGATTGGAAATATTGCCTTTGGTAGTGCCACTGGAGCATTTACAGCAGTCGAATACACCCCTGATAGATCGGGTATGATGACGAACAAATCTGATGCTTCAACAGATAACAAAATAACAGGATATCGATTAGATGAAAACGGTGATCGTACAGATATGATCAAAATTAGATCGAAGTACGATCCACGAAAACGTCCTTGGTATCAGAATACAATTCAACAGAATACTGCCTGCTGGAATCCAATTTTTAGCTTCCTTACTAATAACCAACTCCTAGTTTTACCAGCAAGCACTCCTGTCTATAATCAAGATGGCGATCTTTTAGGGGTTTTAGCTAGTCGTCTCTATCTATCGGAGATTAATGAATTTCTCGCTACCTTAAAAATTGGTAAGACAGGCCATATTTTTATCATGGAGCGGGATGGTACTCTGGTCGCTACTTCTACCTCCGAACCAGTTACGATGCAAACTGAAACAGGTGCTAAACGGGTGAAGGCAGAAGTAGCAGAGAATGAACTGATTCGTCTGACAGCAAAGACACTAGCAGAGCGTTATAATAATTTGGCAGCAATTGAGAAGACAAAACAACTCGACTTTAAACTAAATGGAGAGCGTCAGTTTGTCGAGGTTTTACCATACAGTGACGAAAAAGGGTTAAATTGGCTGGTTGTAATTGCTGTTCCAGAATCAGATTTTATGGAACAAATTAATGCTAATACTCGGATTACAATTCTCATGTGTCTAGGGGCGTTAACTCTGGCAACAGCGATCGGTATTTTAACAACTAGATGGGTGACTCAACCTATTATTCGCTTAAACAAGGCAGCGAAAAATATCGCTACAGGAAAATGGGAGAGCGGTATCGATATTAATCGCCTAGATGAAGTAGGAGAACTAGCTGAGTCATTTGATTACATGGGGAAGCAGTTACAAACAGCTTTTGAAAATTTAGAACAAAAGGTTGAAGAGCGGACAGCAGCTTTAGCAGAATCAAATCAACAACTAGAAAAAGCTAAAGAGCAGGCAGAAGTTGCCAACCAAGCTAAGAGCGAATTTCTCGCCAATATGAGCCATGAATTACGGACTCCCCTCAACGGCATACTTGGTTACGCTCAAATCCTGCAACGTTCTCAAAACATCAGTGACAAGGAACACAATGGTATTGGTATNGCAGAAGTTGCCAACCAAGCTAAGAGCGAATTTCTCGCCAATATGAGCCATGAATTACGGACTCCCCTCAACGGCATACTTGGTTACGCTCAAATCCTGCAACGTTCTCAAAACATCAGTGACAAGGAACACAATGGTATTGGTATCATCCAACAGTGTGGTTCTCACCTACTCAACTTAATTAATGATGTTCTCGATCTCTCCAAAATTGAAGCTCGCAAGTTGGATCTCCTTCTCGCCGAGTTTCATTTTCCTTCTTTCCTGCAAGGGGTTGCCGAAATTTGTCGTATCCGCGCTCAACAAAAAGATATAGATTTTTACTACACTCCTGATGAGAATTTACCCGTAGGTATTCGTGCTGATGAAAAACGACTACAGCAAGTATTAATAAATCTTCTGGGAAATGCGGTTAAGTTTACTGATGCTGGTAGTGTCACTTTTACTGTGACAGCACAAAAACATGCACAAGACCCTACACAATACAGCCTGCGCTTTGAAGTCAAAGATACAGGAGTAGGTATGACTCCAGAACAACAGGCAAAAATTTTCTTGCCATTTGAGCAAGTCGGCGATCGCCAAAAACAGTCTGAAGGTACAGGTTTAGGATTAGCTATTAGCCAGAGAATAGTCAAACTTATGAACAGTCAATTAAAAGTTGACAGTGAAGTTGGTAAGGGCAGTACCTTCTGGTTTGATCTAGAAGTAGCGGAAGCTAAAGAATGGGCAACAACTTCTAGAAATTTTCACCAGGGAACTATCTTGGGTTATCAAGGTAAACAACGTCGTGTGNCAACAGGCAAAAATTTTCTTGCCATTTGAGCAAGTCGGCGATCGCCAAAAACAGTCTGAAGGTACAGGTTTAGGATTAGCTATTAGCCAGAGAATAGTCAAACTTATGAACAGTCAATTAAAAGTTGACAGTGAAGTTGGTAAGGGCAGTACCTTCTGGTTTGATCTAGAAGTAGCGGAAGCTAAAGAATGGGCAACAACTTCTAGAAATTTTCACCAGGGAACTATCTTGGGTTATCAAGGTAAAAAACGTCGTGTGTTAGTAGTAGATGACCGTTGGGAAAATCGTTCAGTGGTTATAAATTTCCTAGAAATGCTAGGTTTTGAGATGAGTGAAGCGGAAAATGGAAAAGAAGCTTGGGAAAAAATGATGGCATCGCCACCAGATGTAGTTATTACCGATTTAATGATGCCAATAATGAATGGTTATGAATTACTTAAACGCATCCACAGTTCGGAAAGTTTGAAAGATGTAGTAGCGATCGCTTCTTCTGCTAGTGTATTTGAGAGAAACCAACAAGATGCTATTGATACAGGAGCAGATGTGTTTTTGCCCAAACCTATACAAACTGACCAACTACTACAAATCTTGCAGGAATATCTGAACTTAGAGTGGGTTTATGAAGAAGAGGCAGAAGCAAATGAAATAGTTCAGGTTATTAATACCGATGCAGTTATTGCTCCTAGTCAAGAAGTATTGCAAAAATTACTTACTTTAGTTGAGGATGGTGATATTCAAAGTGTGATAGAAACTGTGGAAGAGCTTCAGACATCACAAGCAATTTCTACCGCTTTTACTCTAGAGATTTTGCA
>NZ_LGSU01000092.1 GCF_002260545.1 Hydrocoleum sp. CS-953
GAATTGAATATCGGGAAATATCCTAGCACTTTTTTTCCCCTATCCAAGGGGAGGCTTCAAGGCGCGAATTATTTAATTATTAATAATTAATAATTGGGTAATTATAGTCATTTAAGTTTAGATTGAGACGATAGTTTATTTCTGTGAAAGAGTTTCAGCAGAAAAAATGTTTCATTCTTAATCGAAAATATAAAAAATTTATATGTGTTAAGGTAATATGCCTTGATTGTGAGAATAAAAAAATAGATAATGTGGAAAGGAGATAGAAAAGAGAAAAAGGCTTTTAACCTATCCGCTAATTAGCGGTCAAAAAACTTTACTGTTTCCTATTAGTCAATCCTTCTATAGCAATCCTATTTTATTTGTGTATAAAAGTCTTACTGCTTTTAGGGAACAGGGAACAGGGAACAGCAAACAGGCAAGAGTTTCAGTTTTTTTATCTACTTTTTGGTTCGTCACGACCAATTTAGGATTGCTATCTTACAGAAGAGGTAATTATTAATTATTGAATAGTGCTAATGTTTTTATATTTCCTATCACCATTTATTTATAACTATTCAACTGAACATCATACTAAATACGATGTTTCAATTAAAAAACAACAAACATAAATCAGTTTTATCCCTGGGCTAGTTTACAGAGCTAACATACTTCTGATTTATAACTTATTGAATCTGCTTACTTATTATATTTGTCAAACAAAATGCGTTTATTTACAACTATTGCAGGTTTACGCTCCTACTTAAATTTACTGCAAAATGAACCACAAAAATCTCCCTATACTATTGGTTTAGTTCCGACAATGGGAGCTTTGCACGAAGGACATTTAAGCTTAATTAAACGTGCTAGAGAAGAGAATAAAATTACGGTTGTCAGTATTTTTATTAATCCTTTACAGTTTGCTCCTACCGAAGATTTTAAACAGTACCCTCGACAGTTAGAAGCAGATAGAAAATTTTGTGAAAAAGAGGGAGTAGATGTAATTTTTGCTCCTACTACTGAAACAATGGGTATGGAAAATGAACTATCAACTAATGCTCAAAACTCTACAACTACAGTTGTTCCTCCCTCTACAATGACATCAATTATGTGTGGAGTTTCTCGACCTAAATTTTTTCAGGGAGTAGCAACAATTGTAACTAAATTATTGAACTTAGTTCAGCCAAACAATGCTTATTTTGGTCAGAAAGATGCTCAACAGTTAGCAATTATTAAGCAATTAGTCAAAGACCTGAGTTTGCCAGTTAATATTGTTTCTTGCCCAATAATTCGCGAAAATTCAGGATTAGCTATTAGTTCTCGCAATCAATATTTAACTTCTGAACAAAAGGAGCAAGCTTCCATACTTTATAGTTCTCTTTGTCATAGTAGACAAATATTTTTAGAGCATCGAGATACACCAAATATTCTCAAAAAAGTCAAAAATGCTGTGAAAGAAAAATTAGCATCTCAACCAAAAGTAAAACTAGAGTATTTGGAAATAGTTGACCCTGAAAGTTTACAACCTTTAGAAAATATTCAAAATATAGGCTTATTAGCGATCGCTGCTTATTTTGGACCTTGCCGTTTAATAGATAATATACTCTTGAGAAACCGTAAACCCATAATTGCCATTGATGGGCCTGCTGGTGCTGGGAAATCCACAGTCACCAAATTAGTAGGACAAAATCTAGGACTTTTATACTTGGACACAGGGGCAATGTATCGGGCAGTAACATGGATGGTATTACAAAGTGGTGTGCCAGTTGATGATCAAGCCCAAGTAGCAGAATTAGTCAGTCAATGCAAAATTAGCTTTAATGGGCCAGAAAATAGTCATGTCATAATCAACGATCAGGATGTCACAGTAGAAATTCGGAGTAGGGAAGTTACAAATAATGTTTCAACTATTGCAGCCCAGCCTACTGTCAGGTATTTTATGGTAAAACAACAACAACAATTTGGAACTAAAGGAGGCATAGTAGCAGAAGGACGAGATATTGGCACTCATGTATTTCCCAATGCTGAAGTCAAGATTTTTTTAACAGCTTCTGTAACAGAGCGATCGCGACGGCGACTACTAGAGTTACAGCAGAAAGGTGAAACGAACATAAGTTTAGAAGAGTTAGAAAAAGATATTATTCTTCG
>NZ_LGSU01000920.1 GCF_002260545.1 Hydrocoleum sp. CS-953
GTGAGTGAAGAGGTGGATGGTATTGTTACTGCTGGAGGAGATATTGATATTAAGAGTGATGGAAATGTGACTTTAACGGAAACTATTTCTACTATAGAAACAGTAGAGAATAATTCTGAGATTTCTTCTACAGAAAATGTCGAAAATTCAGAAATAGTAGAGAATAATTCTGAGATTTCTTCTACAGAAAATACAGAAATTGCTGATAATAATGATGTAGGTGGTTCAATAAATATTGAAGCTACGGGAGATATTGTTGCTACGGGTAGTGGAATAAAAGGTGGTGGAGAAAGTGTTTCTTTGTCTGCTACTAATATTAGGATAAATGATGAATTTGAGGAGACTTCTGGGGATGCGGATATTAAGTTGGAGGCGACAAATGATATTACTNTGTCTGCTACTAATATTAGGATAAATGATGAATTTGAGGAGACTTCTGGGGATGCGGATATTAAGTTGGAGGCGACAAATGATATTACTGTTGAGGATATAGATGATGATGTGTTGGAATTTCTGCCTGGGGAAGGAGAGATAGAATTTCGTGCAGATGTGGATGGGGATGGAATTGGTGTTGTAGAGATGTTGGATAATGAGGCGGATGATGGGAGCGATCAGAATACCTTTGAGAATGGAGCGGATACTATTAAGACCAATGGGCGAGATTTGACTATTGCTGGTGCTGCTATTATTTTGGGGAATATTGATACTTCTTGGTTGCCTGTTTTTTCTGGTGATGAGTTGTTGGAGGCGATCGATGTGGATGAGGGGGGAGCGATACTAGACAACGACACAACAACCTTTACTTTTACTGTAGAGGGTGACTTGGAAACTATAGAAAATCTAGATGTACGCTTCTCTGCAGAACATACTTACGATGCAGACCTAGAAGTCGATCTCGAATCACCTCAGGGGAAGGAAGTAAGATTGTTTGCTGGTGTTGGTGGTGATGGAGACAATTTTCAGGATACTGTGCTGGATGATGATGCTTCTATAAGTATTAACTCTGATAATGCTAATGCTCCGTTTGATGGTACATATAGTCCCGAAGGCAGTTTGGCAGATTTTAATGGAGAGAACCCCAATGGAACTTGGACTTTGAGGGTGGAAGATACTGACGACCCAGATAGTGGCACTTTATACAGAGCAGGCGATCCTGCTCCCTGGGAACCTGTTCTAGGTACACAACTGTTGCTGCGTACTCCTCTTGTTCAAAGTGGTGGAGGAAATGGTGGGGCGATTAATATAGAAGCAACTCATGGTAATCTTCGTGTAGGAAATATCCACAGTTTGAGCGAAACTGGTAATGGGGGAAGAGTTGACCTCAAGGCTAACAACAATATTATTACAGGTCTGATTAATTCTAGTTCAAATCAAGGAATTGGAGGTAATATCAACCTTAATGCTATTTCTGGTAATATTGATACATTTTCATTGGATACTTCATCTATTGATGGGGATGGGGGTAATATTACTCTGACTGCTGCTGGTGGTGGTATCTCTACAACTGAGGTTAATTCTAGTGTTGTTCAAGGGAATGGGAATGGAGGTAATATTACTTTGAGTGCTGAGGGTAATATCTCTACAGAAAGCCTTAATTCCAGTGTTGTTCAAGGGAATGGGGATGGAGGTGAGATTTCCTTGACTGCTGGTGGTGATATCTCTACACAAAGCCTTAATTCTAGTGTTGTTCAAGGGAATGGGAATGGAGGTGAGATTTCTCTGACTGCTGGTGGTGATATCTCTACACAAAGCCTTAATTCTAGTGTAGGGAATGGGGATGAGTTTAATTCCAGTGTTATTAAAGGGGATGGAGGTGAGATTTCTCTGACTGCGGGGGGTGATATCTCTACACAAAGCCTTAATTCTAGTGTAGGGAATGAGGATGAGGTTAATTTCAGTGTTGTTGAAGGGGATGGGGGTAATATTACTCTCACTGCTGAGGGTGGTATCTCTACAGAAAAACTTGAGTCCAATGTTGAGCATGAGGATGGGAATGGGGGCAATATTTCTCTGAAGGCTGGTGGTGGTAATATCTCTACAACTGATGTTAATGCCAGTGTTAAGGAAGGGGATGGGGGTGAGATTTCTCTCTCTGCCATTAGTGGTGATATCTCTACAAAAATGATTAATTCCTACGTTTTATATGGGGATGGGAAGGGGGGCGATATTACTCTCAGCAGTGAGGGTAATATTTCTACAGAAAGCCTTAATTCCTATCTTGAGGATGGGGATGGGGATGGAGGTGATATTTCTCTCACTGCCGGTGGTAATATTTTTACAGAAAGGGTTCAGTCTAATGTTCTAGGACAAGGGGATGGGGGTGATATTACTTTCACTGCTGGAGGCAATATCGAAACTACAAACAAGGTTGATGCGACTGTTGAGGAAGGAGATGGGGGTAATATTACTCTCACTGCTGAGGGTGATATTACTATCACTGCTGAGGATATTACTGAATTGGTTGATTCTAGTGTTAATCCTGGAGCTAACTCAGGCAATGGGGGAGTCATTTCTGTGTCAGCGGGGGGCAATATCACGATAACAGAATCGCTCAAGTCTTCCTCTGGAGCTAACTCAGGGGATGGAGGAGACATCTCTGTTTCGGCGGGAGGCAACATCACAACAGGAGCGCTCAATTCCTCTTCTTCGTTTGTTTCGTTCGATTCGGAAGGCAACTCAGGGAATGGGGGAGCCATATCTTTGTCAGCAGGGGGCAACATCACAACAGAAGCGCTCAATTCCTCTTCTTCGTTTGTTTCGTTCGATTCGGAAGGCAACTCAGGGAATGGGGGAGCCATATCTTTGTTGGCAGAGGGCAACATCACAACAGGAGCGCTTGATTCCTTTTCCTATTCAAAAAAAGGCATTTCAGGGAATGGGGGAGACATTTCTGTGTCAGCAGGAGACAATATCACAACAGGAGCGCTTGATTCGTTTTCCTATGCGGAAGAAGGCAACTCAGGGAATGGGGGAGCCATATCTTTGTTGGCAGAGGGCATAGAATTTATTAACCCTCCAGAACAAGAAGAGGTAGAAGAGGTAGAAAAATTAGGAATCAGAACATTCTCATTAGGAACAAACGACTCCGGAGATGGTGGAGACATTAACATTATCACCAACAACCTCAGTAACATAGAAATACTCACAATATCTTCCAGCCAAAAATCAGGGGAAGTGAGCATAAACAGTCAACAAGAAGGAGACCTGATACTTAATGATTTATCTATCATCACCAGTCAACAAGTAAGGGTAGAAATCCCACTTCTAGATATAATAGAAATTGGCGTAGGTGAATCAGGTCAATCAGNAAATCAGGGGAAGTGAGCATAAACAGTCAACAAGAAGGAGACCTGATACTTAATGATTTATCTATCATCACCAGTCAACAAGTAAGGGTAGAAATCCCACTTCTAGATATAATAGAAATTGGCGTAGGTGAATCAGGTCAATCAGGTAATGTATCTATCAACAGCTCTGGCAATATCAACCTCAATAACATTACTATCGAAAGCGACACCAAAGGAGACGAACGCGCTGGAGATGTCACGATAACAAGTCTGGGCACCATTTCCCTAGACGACAGTCAACTCAAAGCCATCACCAGCGACGATGGAGATGCTGGAGACATAACCATCAAAACTCCTCAAGACATTCAACTCACCAACGAAAGTCAACTCCAAGCTGACACCGAAGGCAAAGGAAACGCAGGTAACATCGAAATCCAAGCCCAAACCTTAGAGTTAAACCAAAGTACCAGCCTCACCACAGAAACCAGTGGAGCAGGGAAACCGGGAACTATCATCATCCAGGCCAAAACCATAGACATTGGAGAAAACGCTCAAATCAGCGCTACAGTCACCGCCGACTCGACCAACGAAGAAGGAGGAGGCAACATTAACATATTCGCCAACAGCCTTAATATCTCAGGGTCACTGGGAATATTTGCCGAAACCGCAGGAGCAGCAGACGCAGGCACACTCACCCTACTCCCCTATAGGGGAGTAGGGGAGCAACTAAACGCATTTGACCCAGACCTGAATATTACTTTCACTGAAAACGGCTTCATATCTGCCCGCACGACATCTACAGGTCAGGGAGGTAACATTAATATATTTGCCCCAGAAAACATAGATATTATAGGAGACGGAAAAATCTCAGTCGAGACCACAGGTACAGGCAACGCAGGTGAAATCAAAATAGAAGCCCAAAACCTTACCCTCACAGAAGGAATAGCCATCTCCGCCGAAACCAATAGTGCTGGAGCAGCCGGAACCATAGAAATCAATTCCCCCACAGTCACCATCGGCAATGATGCCTCAATTAGTGCCACAGCATTAGAAGGGGCAACTAACACAGCAGCAGGAGGAAATATTACCATCAATTCCAGCGATCTAAATATCTCAGGCAGACTCGGAATATTTGCAGAAACCGCAGGTGAATCCCCCGCTGGCACCCTCACTCTCAACCCCTATAGGGGAGTAGGGGAGCAGGGGAGTAGGGGAGTAGGGGAGCAACTAGGTGAATTTGACCCCAACCTGAATATTACTTTCACCGAAAACGGCTTTATATCCGCCCGCACCAAAGCAACTGGAGACGGAGGTAACATTAATATATTTGCCCCAGAAAACATAAACATCACTGGAGAAGGAAGAATCACAGTAGAAACAACAAGCACAGGAAACGCTGGCACTATCAACATCGACACTCAAAACCTCACCATAGCCGAAAACACGACCATATCAGCATCTACATCTGACAGTGGAGAGGGAGGCACTATCAACATCAACCCCACTCAAACATTCGAACTAGAAGGTCAAATCATCACAGAAACTACAGGTACAGGCAACGGAGGAAACATTTTCATCAACACAGGAGAAATGACCGCCCCAAATAGCACCATTTCAGCCAAAAGCACTGATACCGGAAACGCTGGCGATATTGAGATAACCGCCCAAGAAAATATTACTACAGGAATTATTACCTCCGAAGCCAACAACACAACAGAAACCCCCAACGGAGGTAACATAAGTATTACCAGCGAACAAGGACAGATTAATGCTACCCAAGCAATTCAATCATTTTCCAACCGAGGCAATGCTGGAGATGTCACTCTCCAAGCAAAAACAGATATTACTACTGATACCATAAATTCCCACGGCCAAACACAAGGCGGTCAAATTACCATTACATCAGAAACCGGAAACATAGACACATCTGCTGGCACTCTAGCCAACTATTCAGGAGGAGGCAACGGAGGCAAAGTTACCATAGAAGCGCCAAGTGGAAACATCACGACCAACAACATCTACACCTTCGCCGACGCTGACGGAGGTGAAATTTCCCTCAAAGCAGGAGGTAACATCAACCTAACAGACAACACCAATATCATCTCCGCCTCCGAACCCCCAGAAAAAGAGAGGGGGAGCGGGGGAGTTGGGAAAGGG
>NZ_LGSU01000921.1 GCF_002260545.1 Hydrocoleum sp. CS-953
CCCCTCTCCCTACTCCCCCGCTCCCCGGCTCCTCTGGTGGTTCGGATGCGGAGATAATATTACTGTTTTCTGCAATATTAATGTCGCCTCCTGCTTGGATGGTGATTTTTCCTCCGTCTGCGTCGGCGAAGGTGTAGATGTTAGTTGTGGTAATATTTCCTTGGGGTGCTTCTAGAAGTAAGTTGCCTGCGTTGCCTCCTCCTGAATAGTTGGCGAGAAAGTCTCCATTGCTGGTGTCTATGTTTCCGGTTTCTGATGTGATGGTTATTTCACCGCCTTGTTGTTGTCCGTGGGAACTAATAGTATTGGTGGTTATGTCTGTTTTGGCTTGGAGGGTGACATTTCCGGCGTTTGCTCCGTCTGAAAATGATTGAATTGCTTGGGTGGCGTTAATTTCTCCTTGTTCGCTGGTAATACTAATGTTGCCTCCGTCGGCTGTTTCGGTTTGACTGCTTGCTTGGGAGGTAATAATTCCTGTGGTTATGTTGTTTTCGGCTGCGATGTTTATTTCTCCTGCGTTTCCTGCATCGGTGCTTTTGGCGGAGATGGTACTATTTGGAGCTGTCATTTCTCCGGTGTTGATAATAATAGTGCCGCCGTTTCCTGTACCTGTTGTTTCTGTTAATATTTGACCTTCTAGTTGGAATGTTTGTGTGGGGTTAATATTAATTCGGCCTCCGTCTCCGCTGTCGGATGTGGAGGCTGAGATGGTTGTGTTTTCGGCTATTGTCAGGTTTTTGGTTTCTATGTTGATAATGCCTGCGTTTCCACTTCCTGTTGTTTCGACTGAGATAAAGCCGTCTCCTGAAATATTTATGTTTTCTGGGGCGAATATGTTGATGTTACCTCCATCTCCTATGGATGTGGTGCGGGCGGATATGAAGCCTTGTTCGGTAAAAGTAATATTGAGGTCTTGGTCAAATTCCCCTATCTCCCGTACGGACGTTGCATGCAACGTCCCTACTTGCTCCCCTACTTCCCTATATGGGTTGAGGGTTAGGGTTCCCGCTGGACTTTCTCCTGCGGTTTCGGCGAATATTCCGAGTCGCCCTGAGATGAATAAGTCTGTGGCGTTGATGGTAATATTTCCGCCTGCTTCTGTGTTGGTGGCTCCCACTTTTGCGGTGGCGCTTATTTGGGCGCTTTCTCCGATAGTGAGTTGTCTGGTATTTATTTCTATGTCTCCCGCTTCACCTTGTTTATTGGTTTCGGTGGTGAGNGGACGTTGCATGCAACGTCCCTACTTGCTCCCCTACTTCCCTATATGGGTTGAGGGTTAGGGTTCCCGCTGGACTTTCTCCTGCGGTTTCGGCGAATATTCCGAGTCGCCCTGAGATGAATAAGTCTGTGGCGTTGATGGTAATATTTCCGCCTGCTTCTGTGTTGGTGGCTCCAACTTTTGCGGTGGCGCTTATTTGGGCGTTTTCTCCGATAGTGAGTTGTCTGGTATTTATTTCTATGTCTCCTGCTTGACCTTGGTTATTGGTTTCGGTGGTGAGACTTGTTCCAGTTTCTAGGGTAAGGTTGTTTGTGTTAATATTAATAGTTCCGGCATTGCCTTTGTCTTCTGTGGAAGCGCTTATGGCTACTTTGTCGGATAGGGTAAGGTTTTTTGTATCTATATTAATAGTACCAGCGTTGCCAATATCAGTGGTTTCTACTGCGATGAAGCCGTTGCCTNCCTTGGTTATTGGTTTCGGTGGTGAGACTTGTTCCAGTTTCTAGGGTAAGGTTGTTTGTGTTAATATTAATAGTTCCGGCATTGCCTTTGTCTTCTGTGGAAGCGCTTATGGCTACTTTGTCGGATAGGGTAAGGTTTTTTGTATCTATATTAATAGTACCAGCGTTGCCAATATCAGTGGTTTCTACTGCGATGAAGCCGTTGCCTTGAATGTTGATGGTTTCTGGAGCTGATATATTAATGTTACCTCCGTTGCCTGTGGAACTGGTGGAGGCTGAGATAAAGCCTTCATTGGTAAAGGTGATGTCTAGGTTGGGGTTAGTTTTGTAGGTGCTGAGGGTAAGACTACCTGCGTCTGCTTTGGCTTCGGTTTCAGCAAATATTCCGAGTTCTCCTGCGATGTCAAGTTTGTTTGTGTTAATGGTGATGTTGCCTCCTGGCTCTGTAGTGCTGGCTCCGATGTTAACTGTGGCACTTATTTGGGCGTTTTCGCCGATAGTTAGTTGGGGGGTGTTGATTTCTATGTTTCCGGCTTTTCCGCTTCTGTTGGTTTCTACTGATAGTTGAGTGTCTACTCCTAGGTTGAGTGTCTCTTTTGCTCTGACTGTGATGTTGCCTCCTTTTCCCTTGGTTTCAGTGAAGGCTAATATTTGGGTGTTAGGTTCGATATTAATGTTGTCGCCTTCTAGGTTAATGTTGCCTGCGTTGCCTAGACCTGTTGTGAAGGCATTAATGTCTATGCCATCGCTGAGGGTGATATTGGGGCTGATGATGTCTATTTGTCCGGCGTTGCCTGCTCCACCACTACTAACTGTTATTTGTCCATTGCCGGTGATGTTGAGGTTTTCTGGGGCGGTAATAATAACGTTGCCTCCTTTTCCGTTGGTTTCACTGAAAGCTGAGATGCTGGCGTTTTCATTGATTTTTAGTAGAGAATTCGTTCTGATAAATATATTACCTGCGTCTCCTTTACCCTCGGTACTAGAAGATATTCTAGCACCATTAGTAACTTCTAAACTGCCTGTCGTCATACTCACATCTCCTGCATTACCTACTGCTCTTCGTGTGACAGAAGTAAATGCGCCACTGGTTCCACCTCTTCTAGCATTTGGAGATGCCCCGTCAAACAATACAGTATCTGTCGCAGTAATAATCACATCTCCTGCGTTTCCTTTACCCTCGGTAATGGAAGATATTCTAGCACCATTAGTAACTTCTAAAGTGCCTGTAGTAATACTCACATCTCCTGCATCACCTACTGCTCTTCCTGTGACAGAACTAAATGCGCCACTGGGTATACCACTGGATCTACCAGTTGAGGATACCCCATCAAATATTACAGTATCAGTAGCATTAATCTCCACATTTCCTGCATCCCCGATACCAAAAGTATCGGAAGATATCCGACCACCATTTTTAACTTCTAGAGAACCTGTATGAATAGTTATATCCCCAGCTTTTCCTTCTCCTTTGTCTCTGACTACAGTAAGTAACCCCGATCTACGGCGGCTATTTGGAGATGCCCCATCAAACAATACAGTATCTGTCGCAGTAATAATCACATCTCCTGCATCCCCATTGCCATCAGTTATGGCCGATATCTCAGAACCATTTTTAACTTCCAGAGAACCTGTCTTAATAGTTATATCCCCAGCATCACCTTCTGCTCGTGGGCCGGCGGAANAGTATCTGTCGCAGTAATAATCACATCTCCTGCATCCCCATTGCCATCAGTTATGGCCGATATCTCAGAACCATTTTTAACTTCCAGAGAACCTGTCTTAATAGTTATATCCCCAGCATCACCTTCTGCTCGTGGGCCGGCGGAACTAAATGCACCATTGCGGAAATCTTTGAATGCTTGATCAAACAATACAGTATCTGTCGCAGTAATAATCACATCTCCTGCATCCCCGGTACCTCTGGTATCGGCAGATATCTCAGCACCATTTTTTACTTCCAGAGAACCAGTGGTAATAGTTATATTTCTCCCATTCCCTTCTGCTCCTTGTTGTACTAAGCTAAATGCTCCAGTGGAAAATTCTGAGGCTCCTCTATCAAAGAGTATAGTATCTGTCGCAGTAATCTCCACATTTCCTGCGTTTCCTTTGCCCTCGGTACTGGCAGATATCTGAGCACCATTTTTTACTTCCAGAGAACCAGTGGTAATATTGATATCTCCTGCATTACCTACTGCTCCTTTTCTGACAAAGGTAACTACCCCCGCTCTACGGGAGCCATCTGGAGATACCCCATCAAACAATACAGTCTCAGTAGCATTAATCTCCACATTTCCTGCATCCCCATTGCCATCAGTTATGGCAGATATCTCAGCACCATTTTTTACTTCCAGAGAACCAGTGGTAATATTGATATCTCCTGCATTACCTACTGCTCCATCTCTGACTGAACTAAATGCGCCACTGAGGGAATTATTGAATACCCCATCAAATATTACAGTATCTGTCGCAGTAATAATCACATCTCCTGCATTCCCATTGCCAGAGGTATCGGCAGATAACGTCGCACTATTTTTAACTTCTAGAGAACCTGTCTTAATAGTTATATCTCCGGCATTACCTACTGCTCCTTTTCTGACAGAACTAAATACCCCAATGCGGGAATTATTGAATACCCCATCAAATATTACAGTATCAGTAGCATTAATCTCCACACTTCCTGCATCCCCTTTAGCAAGGGTAAAGGCAGATATTTCCGCACCAATAACAGAAAGGTTTTTAGCTACTATATTAATATCACCTCCTGTTTCACCATCAGTATATAGCTCGGTAGAAATGTCTTCAGTAACAGTCACATCTCCTTCGCTCTCAATAATAATATCACCCCCATCGCTAGTCGAAATACCATCCACATCCTCACTTACACCACCAATATTTATATTTCCCACATCAAAAAATATTCCACCACTGTCAGAAATTGCCTCTAAATTTTCTACATTCAACCGCAAAGGTGCATCAGTTAAACCTATTCCGCCACTGCCAGAAGTTTGAAACAAAACACTCCCCGCATTTATCAAAGAATTCTCAGAAACCCTAGCAATATTTCCCCCATTAGCATTAACAAAAACCTGCCCAGTTGTTGTTAAGTTTGCCAGATTTATATCACCTACTTCTCCTGAATTTCCTAACTGAATATTAATCGTTCCACTACCAGCATTTAACGTCGTTCCATCTAATTGATTTATCGAAGCTTTTCCGTTACTCCGGTTAGCCAAATTCATCTCATCATTATTACCAAATAATTCAATCTTTCCATTGACAATTGATGTATCAATATCCGCATTTAGATTAATACTTCTACCTGCTTTNATCTCATCATTATTACCAAATAATTCAATCTTTCCATTGACAATTGATGTATCAATATCCGCATTTAGATTAATACTTCTACCTGCTTTGAATTCCACAAATCCAGGATTTTCTATTAAATTATTAACTGTTATATCGTTATTAGCTAGAACAATAATATTACTTTCTGAATCTTGATTTGATAAATCTATATTTCCCGAAACAAATACATTTCCTGGTGTATCGGCAATTATTGTATTATCTGTTAATTCTAATTCACCATTACTATTAACTATAATAGATGTGGCATTATTTTCTGATCCACCTGTTAATAATTGTGGTAAAGATAGAGCGTCTAAATTAGAAATATCTTCTATTCTGGAATCTACTTCTAAACTTAATAAATGTCCTGGTTGAGATATTCTCAAGACACTACCACCTTCTACTGCTGCGATGG
>NZ_LGSU01000922.1 GCF_002260545.1 Hydrocoleum sp. CS-953
AATAATTACTAATGGATAATTAATCCCTAAAAGTTTAAATCCTCTCCTTTTAAATGGATAATTGGTAATTGTTTTTGCGCTCCGCAAAGCTTGAACTTTGTCATACTCCTCATTCATCTCGCGCAGCTTTTTCCTAATGTAATGCTCCGCAAACATATCGGCGACAGCCGAAAACAAAAATAATTATCCATTATCTATTCTTAATTATCAATTGTTAAAGAGGTAATTATCAATTATTCATTATTCATTATTAATTAATGAACTTAGTATGATATAGTAAAAAGACTGTCCAAATAAAATAAAATAAATGACTAATTTAGCCAAAGAATTTAGAGAATTTGAATATAATGGGTGGCAACAATCTGTAGACCAATATAATAATTCTTTTGGTTCTCTAACTAATCAAATGATTCAACCACTTCTGAATACTGTAAACCCCCAAACAGGAACCAAAATACTCGATATTGCTACTGGACCTGGTTATGTAGCTGCGGGTGCTGCTAAACTTCAATCTCAAGTG
Source organism: Hydrocoleum sp. CS-953 (assembly GCF_002260545.1). Lineage (GTDB taxonomy): Bacteria > Cyanobacteriota > Cyanobacteriia > Cyanobacteriales > Microcoleaceae > Trichodesmium. The sequence goes on from NZ_LGSU01000922.1 coordinate 521, forward strand.
ATTGGATTAGATTTTTCTAGTGCCATGTTAAATAAAGCTAAACAACTTAATCCTGACCTAGAATTTATTCAAGGAGAAGCCGAATCTTTACCTTTTGAAAATCAAGAATTTGATGCTGTTGTGATGAACTTTGGCATTTTACATTTAGCTGAACCTCAAAAAGCAATTAATGAAGCATTTCGAGTGCTACGTCATCCAGGAAAATTTGCTTTTACTGTCTGGGATGTATTCGATAAATGTATTGGGATGAAGTTAGTTTATGACGCAATTAAAGCTTATGGCAATTTAGAAGTAGCTCTTCCTGAAGGACCTCCATTTTCTTATTTTAGTGAAGAACAAAACTCTATTTCTGCATTAAAAAATGCAGGCTTTTCTCATCCTTTGGTAAGTAAATTTTCTTTGACTTGGGAATTAACAAATGCTGATGAATTGTTTGATGCTTTTTATCAAGGTACGCCAAGAACAGGTGGTTTGCTTCGCAATCAAACTGACGCAAATATTGCAGATATTAAGGATGCTATTCGTCAAACATCACAGCCTTATTTTGATAAAAATAAATTGGTTTTACCTATGTCTGCTTTAGTAGCGTCAGGAACAAAATTATGACNTTGACTTGGGAATTAACAAATGCTGATGAATTGTTTGATGCTTTTTATCAAGGTACGCCAAGAACAGGTGGTTTGCTTCGCAATCAAACTGACGCAAATATTGCAGATATTAAGGATGCTATTCGTCAAACATCACAGCCTTATTTTGATAAAAATAAATTGGTTTTACCTATGTCTGCTTTAGTAGCGTCAGGAACAAAATTATGACTGATTTCGTAGGATTTTAAAATAAAAATTTGATTGGGTCATTTCAGTTATCAGTTATTAGTACCTTTAGCTCCCAAATGTGTTCTATATTTATAGATATAGCCATAAGAAATGTATGGTGAGAAAAAACAGTAGGGGTTTGCTTGACAAATCCCTTATTCACTTGGGGAAAGGAGACCAAACCCCGTGAATTCCTAATGCAAAAAATTACTTGTGTTATACCAATTTGATAAATGTTTACTACAAATAGTTAGGGTACTTCTTAGAAGTCAGGAGTCGTAGGGGCGATTAGCGAATCGCCCGTACAGAAGTCATAATAAATAAGTTTTATCTACTTTTTCTTATCTTAAATTATCTTTTTCGTAAAATATAAGTTGACTATAAAATATTTTAATTGTGCTTATTATTCGTAAAATTATTTTTTCAAAGTAGTAGCAAATGTGATAATTATAGAACCAGATTTTATATCAGTGGAAAATCACCAGCATTTTCATTTTATTAAGCTCCTGAAAAAAATCGGCGGCTCAAAGGATTTTCCCTTGTATTCTCACAATATTTGTGATACAATAAAATTTAACTGGGGTCGTTCGCCTATATGCATGATTTTTTATTCAACTAAAAATAGTATACTTTAGAGCGCCATAGAAAACCGTTCCGCTTTGCTACCCATGACAAATGCGATTGGGAATGTTGTAGAAACTGTAGAAATTGTAGAAATAAAAGTGGGGTTGCACATTAAAGAATGATAATAGATTTTCAACCGTATATATATAGAGGAAAGAATTATCCAAAAATATCAAATATTCGGATTTCATCATTCCTGATTGTGCAACACCAGAAAAATTAATGTAAACATAAAAGATACAGTTAGGGTTTCTATAGAAGCCATTTGGTATCTTTAGAAAAGTGTGGGTTTTTGATAAATGGAGTCAGGAGTGAGAGAAATAGAATAGAGGAAAAACCCCCCTATTAATCTCCCCTAATGCACCATTTCGCCATCTTTCCCACACTCCTACTCCCCCCTCTCCCCACACTCCCAATCTATGATATCCCAAATAGGTTCTATATAAAACCTACACAAAGAAACCCAGTTGCTAGGAGAAATTATTAGTCGGAAAAATAAACATCTACTACTAAAAAAACTAGGTTTCTGAGTTCTTCTGCGTAAGTCCTGATCAATAACTTATAAGGTATTAAATAATATCTTGTTTCGCCAACTCTTCAATAGTTGCAACTTGAGTTTCAATAAAATGTTTTCGTTCCACAACTCCACTATCCATAGTATTACCAGGATAACCATGAAATTGACTATAACTTTCTGCATAAGCATCCCACCGTTGTCTTGCTAACAAATTTTTCATTCCCACTTGACGGCGATAGTTGCGCAGAGCAGTAATATCAATTTCTGCATAAGCTGCCATACTTTCCCCCTGCCCAGTTTCTGCTAATACTAAACCTCTATAGTCGAGAATTTTGGAACCCCCATCAACCGAAGCTTCAGCAATAGGAGTATTCGCAATACCAGCAGTATTAGCAGACACAACATACATCATATTTTCCACAGCACGGGAAACCTTAGCAGCTTCTTTCGGCGATCGCGCTTGTCCATAAACTTCCGAAGTAGGATGAAGTAAAATTTCAGCCCCCCGCATCGCCAAACATCTAGTCACTTCTGGAAATAAAATTTCATCAGAAGCAACAGCAGCAAGATTACCGATCGCTGTTTTAGCAACAGGAAACACACCCTCTAAACCGTAACAGTCAAGATATTTATCCCAAACATCATGGGGGGTAGGAGCAAACATGGAGTTCAGACGGCGGTAGCGTAATACCATATTGCCAGTGGGGTCAAAAACAAAGCAATTTTGAAAATATAATTCGGGAAAGTTGGGGTCAAGTTCATAAGCATTGCCCGCCAGAAAAATAGCATTTTTTTGGGCAATTTCTCCCAGGCNTGGAGTTCAGACGGCGGTAGCGTAATACCATATTGCCAGTGGGGTCAAAAACAAAGCAATTTTGAAAATATAATTCGGGAAAGTTGGGGTCAAGTTCATAAGCATTGCCCGCCAGAAAAATAGCATTTTTTTGGGCAATTTCTCCCAGGCGATCGTAAAGTGGGTCATTCATTTCTAAACAAGCTTTTTCTGCCCAACTTGTCAAAGACTCCGCCATCGGAAAACCTGTGAGGAAATATTCTGGTAAGAGGACCAATTTACAGTTAGGCCCAATAAATGCTTTACTGGGAGCTATTTGTTGGCCGATGCGGTTAATAGTTTGTTCGATGAGCGATCGCGCTTCTGAGCGGTCATTGGCCAGATTTACGGCCTCAGCCTTGACTTGGAGGGCCAAAGCTTGGAAAGGGGGTATTTGATGAATAGCTTCGATCATATTTTGCTAATACCGTTTCACGAAAGTTAAAAGTTGGTAGTCTTGCATATTAATGGTGTGTAGGAATAAGAAATGCCTAGCACAGGAGTAATATCAAATCCACTTGCTTTGGAGAATAAGATTCTAGCATCAGTTTGGTAGGGGTTTGGTCACCAAACCCCTACATTTAATTGCTACTTAATACCAATTTCAAAAAATATTGCTATATTAACTTTTTCTAGTAGGTAGGAAATAGGTTGGTTGGGTAATAGGAGAAAATTAAAATTTTTCCCTTAACAATAAGTAGTTATGGAAAATTAATTACACATACTCTGGATACTCAATAGCCTAATTTTGTAAAAATTACAGGGAAGAAAATTAGTTCAAGAATTTAGAATTTAGAATGCGCGAATTACCTCTCCTTGAAAACGGATAGGATTGACGAACAGGAAAATTTTTATTTATTATCCCCTTTTAAGGGGAGGCTTTAAACCACAATATTTCGGTAATTAATTTTNAATTAGTTCAAGAATTTAGAATTTAGAATGCGCGAATTACCTCTCCTTGAAAACGGATAGGATTGACGAACAGGAAAATTTTTATTTATTATCCCCTTTTAAGGGGAGGCTTTAAACCACAATATTTCGGTAATTAATTTTTTCTAGGCACTGAATAACTAATAACTGATAACTAATAACTAATAACTAATAACTGATAAAAAGGGGCGCAAAATATTACGCCCCAGCAAAATATATAACTGTAGTTAAAGTGTAAGAACGAAAAATAGTTTACTCAAGATAGCTTAGGAAGCTGAATCTTGCTCTTGATTGATTTGTCGTTCTATAGTCTGAATGGCCGCATTAAGTCCAGCCAATCTAGTTTCTAGGTCATCTCGCATCCACTTGAGGAATTTAAGTTTATTCTCCTGTTGGGCCTTACGAGATTCTGGTTGAAAAAAGTCCCAACCACAGCAGGACTTAGTAAAGAATGGAAACATGGACAATACTCTCAACTCATCCTTACTTAATATTTTGAAACAAAAATTCTGGAATAGTAAAGAATAATCACCTGAATTGAGAAGTTAGAAGTTAGAAGTCAGAGGTTAGATAGGAGGAAGAGCCATCAAATTCCTGATATACAGAAATTAAATTACAGCGCTTTTCAGTTGAGTAAACCACAAAACTACTGTAGGAGTCAGGAGTCAGGAGTCTTAGGGGCGTTTTCCTACGGAACATGTAATACCATTTCTCAAAAAGTTTTCTACATTTGATTAAGCAGGGGAGTAGGGGAGTGGTAGGGACGTTGCATAAGGGCGTCCCTACAGAGAAGTAAAGATAAGAATAATTAACATTAACAAGTGCTAAAATTAGCAAAAATATTAAAATATCGGTGTTAACTACTTAATAACTGAAGTGTTAGCTAAGTATAGCATTACTTTTAGTAATTGGTATAAAACGTTTGCGGAGCATTCCGATAGGAAAGTTGTTCGCTAGCTAATGGCCATTAGCTACGCACAACTTCGTTTTACATGTTCCGCAGGAAAACGCCCGTACAGGAGTCAAAGGCTAGTTTCAAAGTTCTCGCTCCTCAACTTCTGACATCAACAAATATTCCATCATCCTCTCCGGTGCATATCAACTGTGGTCTATCAAGCATGACAACTGCTATATTGCTGTGACTAGATTTGAGAAGCGTGAGAATATATATTTTTTTCCACACTCCCCACACTCCCCACACTCCCCACAC
>NZ_LGSU01000923.1 GCF_002260545.1 Hydrocoleum sp. CS-953
ATAATATCTTAAAATTAGCGACTTTGGAAATAGAAATTCCTTTCAACGAAATTTATCAAGAAGTAGATTTTTCAGAAAGTGAAGAGTAGCGATCGCTCTAATATTAAAAGCTATCTTTTTGTTTATATTTAATTAGAAATTAATTAGCGATCGAACTATATAAAACTATCCATATCGTTCTTTCTCAACCTATTAATTATGACGATACAGACTATTATTTGTGGGTGGGAGAAGTACAACTTCAACAGTTATCTGAAACAGTTTGCCAAGTCCGATCAAATGAGATATAAAGTTAATTAGAGTCGCCGTCTATAATTACTATGACAATAACTGGGCAACCCGGATAGCAGAAGTAATCGCCCCTTCATGCAACCCATCTCCTAGATAAGCTCCTGCATGATAAGTATTATTCTCTCCATTAGTAATAACAACTTCGTCTCTATATTCAAAAGCAGCAACGTTGTATAAAGGCGTTTCATGTTCCTGAATATGAACAATTTTCTCTGGAGCAAGCAAACGATCTATGTTAAATGCAAGACTGTATTGCTCAGAGGATGAAATTCCGCAAAGTTGGTTGAGATAAGCATTGTATCCCCAACCGTTTTCAGTTTGAAAAAAGTCAAATTCAGAAGATTTCTGAATACCATAACGCTCATACATCGACGTATCAAAATGGATAGTTGTTTTAGCGTGGTTTGCCTTCCAGAGGGAAAAGCGTTTGATTTCTGCCTCAGTCGGATCGGATAATAACTGGCGTACCTGATCGGGTGGTGTCGCAAAAACTACCTTGTCAAATCTTTGCGTCACTCCGTCCGACATCCGAATGTTTGCCGAATCAGCGGTTCGAGAAATTTCTTTAATTTCTGCATTGAGCCAAATCTTACCCCGAAAGCGATCGAGAATTTTTTCGATGTATGAATACACTCCGCCTTTAATTCGCACCCAACCCACAAAAATATAATCTCGGAGGGCAGGAATGGCTAATTCCGCAGGAAAATCGTCGATGGTCTCAAATGGCATTGAATAGCTATACATAGTCAGCAATTTCAGCCAACAATTACGAATACACTGGCGCTTTAAGTGTTGAGACATCGGATGATTATAAAAATCCTGCATTTTGGCAAAACGAGTTGTCACCCAAAATCCTGCCGAACGAGCATAAAGTGTATCAAGGCGCAGATACTCAAGCAGACGCTGAATACCTGTAAAATTTTTTTTGATCGTTTCTCCCGAAAGAAAATGACGACCATCTTGAAGAAATAAAGCGGAACCAATCTTGACGGGTTCCAATTCCACTTCCAACTCTTTCATTAAGTTGAGAAAGTTATGAAACTTAAGGGGAAATTCCAGGACACCCGATTCTAAAATTTGGTCACAGTTAGATTGATTGGGTTGAATATTTTTATTTAGGGTGCGAATATGTCCCCCCAAAATATTTTCTTTTTCTAAAAGTGTAACCTGATGACCTTGTTTATCAAGTAAGTATGCTGTGACTAAACCACTTGCTCCGCCACCAATAATTGCTATTTTCATTGTTTTATACCAAACTCAAAAAAGGTAGTTATATAAAATCCTGTTAAACAGTTATAGATTGGTTAAGTCGTAATTGAGTCAGGAGTCGTAGGGGCTTGCTGGCCATTCGCCCGTACAGGAGTCAGGAGGAGAGAGAATTACAAAGATGAGCGTAGTTATGACGATTGGGGAATTTTTTGATGTCCATAAGAGCGGATTGGATATTACATTCAAATCACCTAAAAAACTATACTATTAAAAGATTTGTACTCCTCCTCAAACCTAATCGCCAATACCTATAAATATGCTGGCTTTGGGGTGATATAATTCCTAGTCGCTGCTTTGTAGAAACCCGTAACACAACACCCAACACCTAATATCAAATTTGGATAAGCGTGTTATAATCCCCTAATGGACTGACACTTATGCAATGGTGCGTTACGACGGGTTGTTAAATACCGGATCGCAGCTTAGATTTTAGCCGTCTAACGCACCCTACTAGACCGACACAGCTAATGAGTGTGCATTAGATGATTGGGGTGGGGGCGGGTTTATCTGAATAATTGGTAACAATATTAACTTAACGCGGAACCCGCCCCTACTATTGCAACATTTTAGGTGTGTCATATCACTACAATAATGAAATTGGTATTATTTAATTGTTAATTCTTGGATAAAATTAAGTCTCCCGATAATCTTTGATACAAAATTGCTCCCGTCCAAAATGTAGGAGCAAATCCAGGATACCCAGAAGACGCATTACAAAAATAGAAGTTTTTTAAAGAAGTGTGATGATTGAGCCTACCTATTCCCATGTTATTAGGGGTTAAGCTAGAACCGTAAGAATTTCCTTGGGGACAACCACAAAAATGCTCGTTTGTTGTGGGAGTGCCAGTAATTTTGAAGACCAGATGCTTTCTGAAGTTGGGAATATAATGTTCTTCCATTACGTTCAGCATGGCATCTAAAATTTCTGTCTTTTTCTTTTGGTAGGCTTTTTTATCTTGTTCTTTCAGTTGCTTAAAGTAAGCATAATTAGCAACGGTCAAAAACTCAATAATCTGATATCCTTCCGGACAGTCTCGTTCCTCTTGGGTTAATAAAGTCGGAGTTGTAATTGCAAAAGAAGGGTTAGAAAAGTCGTGCTTTTCATACATTTGAATAAAGGCTTCATTCAAATTGCTATGCTCGCTATGAAAGGTATTCCATTCTCCAAATCCATAGTCTCGCAGATCGATATCTTTGACTGCACAGTATGCCACAAAGTTTGAGGGCGAATAATCATAATTGAGCTTTTTCTGTAGTGTTTTGGAGAATTTTTCCCACCCGATCGCCTGAGCAGCTTTTTTCGGGTCCATATTACAGATAATCGTTTCGGCGCTAAATTCCTCAGTTTTATTTTTGAGACGATTAATAGCTCGAACACCAGTCACCGTTTTATCCTTAAGGATAAAGTCAGTTACTTCATAATTATATAAAATATCACCACCATTTTCTTCAATAACCTTGACCAAAGAATCGATGGCAAACTCAAAATGTTTAGTTGGGTAAAAAGCGCCTTTTTGATATCCCGTAAATAAAATTACCCAAGCATAAAAAGATAGTTGTTCTGGAGGTAATAAAAAATCCGGCCATTGTAAGGCTAAAAGAGTTTGCGCTGCTTCGGGAAGATTAAAGCGATCAAACACATCTTGAAGGGTACTATGCAAATATTTTAAAGTACAGAAAACTGCTCCAATATTTTGGAATAAGTCAATAGCTTTAAGAGGTGGTGATAATATTTTTAACCCTTCACTGGTTTTTTCTACCTCTTCAATAAATTGACGCAAGCGAGGAGCATCAGCAGGAAATAAAGCCACAAGACGCTGAATTAATTCCTCAGATTTTGAGGGAATATCTAGTGAATAACCAGGCATTCTCATGTGGTCGAATCCATTACGATCGTAATTATTGAAAGTAACAACTCGATCTAAATTTAGCTTTTTGAGAACTCGATTAACACTACCTCCTTCTCCACAGTCCCAAACGTAATGAAGTTGTGCATTAAATTTATATTTTTTCGCCATCGTAAAGGTATGACCAAAACCTCCCGGATGTTCATGGGCCTCTAATATTCGGACTTGCTTACCGGATTTTGCCATTAGCGCTCCAAATACTAAGGCGGATAAACCACTGCCTACGATTAGATAATCCATTTTCATTTGAAAAATTTATCAAAATAGAGCTGTACATCTAACTATATAGTTAGGTTGCAACTTCTTCTATTCTAACTCTATGATTATGAAAATAGTGTTGAAAAATGTTAATTTTATCGGATTAAAAGGAGTAGTTTTATAGCATTTTCAGCAACACATCTTAATACTAAATTGTATTAGTTAAAAGTCAGGATATTGGTATATTATAGCTGTTTTTCAAAGTTTGTTTTTAGATTATTTCTTTATGAAACTTCACTTAATATAGCGCTACACATTAAGGTTAGGACATTTTAAATCCTGTTTGCGCAGCATGACCTAGGAAAACCCTTCTTTGACCATCTGCTGTTCCCTGTTCCCTAGCGCGTAGCGCTATAAAATATAACTGAGTTGAGAAGTCGGGTTGTTTTTTTTCCATCAAATATTTGTTGTATGTTCCTCTTGTTTGTAGTTGCGCTAAAGCGCCAAAAATTTATCAACACCTAGCACGGGAGCAAGATGCTCCCACTGCAGGCAAATAGCGATCGCTAAATTCTCAGAACAACATCTTCTGCATTGACTGTTGATAGAATTGAAAGTTGTCAGGTCTAGAAGAATAATGTCTCCCTGTCTATTGAATCTGTATTTCCCACATAGAAAAAATCTTCAGTAAAAACCATACCAAAAGGTCGATTTAATCCATTTTCTCCACTGGCAAAAAGTTGAGAAAAATCCGCTATACCATCCTCATCTGTATCGCGTAATAAAAGTATTTTATCCTGGAAAAGTGATGTTACTAATACCAATTACCAAAATAAATGCTATACTTGGGTAACATTTCAGTTATTAAATAATTAATACAGGCAACCAGGAATTATTCCCTAATTATTAGCCAGTTGATGTTAATTATTATTATGTGTACGGACGCCCTTATGCAACCTCCCTTCCCCAAACTTCCGTACGGACGCCCTTATGCAACGTCCCTACCCCACCCAATCAAATATAGCAAGATTTTTGAGAAATGGTATAATACNTGTTAATTATTATTATGTGTACGGACGCCCTTATGCAACCTCCCTTCCCCAAACTTCCGTACGGACGCCCTTATGCAACGTCCCTACCCCACCCAATCAAATATAGCAAGATTTTTGAGAAATGGTATAATACATCTCCAGTGGGAGTCAATCCTAACCAACGAGGATTTTGACTTTCAGGAAGAACATTATCAGCAAAAACATTAACAGTAAATCCATTTGGAACTTGCAAACTGGATTATTAGGAATTGGAATAAAATCAGCAGCATTACGAGCGCTATCAGTGGCAAAAGGTTCTGTTCATTAATGGATAATGGATAATTTAGAATTAATAATTACCTCTCCCTAAAAGGGATATGATTGACACTAATCAGGAAAAAATTTATTTTCTTTTCTTGAAATAAGAGGCTTCAAGGCGTGAATTATCTAATTATTTAATTGCTTAATTATTAATTATTTTGGCAATGAATCTAGAGAAATAAAAATATCCTCTAATTCCAAAGGTTCGGTTTCTATAAGTCCGTTGGTTAGCATTATGTTTAGAGATGTTTTAGTTTCTGAATATGGGTAATCAATATACCATCCTAAATTTCCCAAGCTAATGAAATATAAAGCTGCTTTTTATTACTACAAATCTACATTCTACTATTTTAGATCGAGCAGCAAATATACAATAAATTTAACCTTTTTTCTATCTTTTAATTTGATGACTATTTGATTAAGTTAATATTAAGT